>JBBQSH010000021.1:0-35044 GCA_038214015.1 Ignavibacteriales bacterium
CCGCCATCACCAACCGGTCCTTTTTATTTTGTTGTTACATCGCTTGATAGAAACTACAATGAAAGCGGAATGAGTAATGTATTGCAGGTTAATCCTCCGCCAGTTCCTGTCTTAGCATTACCATTAAATAATGCATTAAACATAGAAGATACAGTTACTTTAAAATGGAATTATCCATTACTTGCATCATCGTATAATTTACAGATATCAAAAGTTCCGTCATTTGATTCTTTGATTATTTTCGATCAAAAAAATATTGCCGATACATTTAAAGTTATAACAGGGTTAGAAGGGCAGCAGCAATATTATTGGAGAGTGAATTCAACAAATGCTGGAGGAACAAGCAGTTTTTCAAATGCATTTAGTTTTACAACTGGATTCCCTACCACACCTATGCTTTCTTATCCTATAAACAACACAGGCAACATTCCCGTTGATACAATTTTATATTGGAATCCATCTCAAGCTGTTGTTTCTTATGATTTAATTTTAGCACGCAGTGCAGACTTCGCAACTAGTACTATTGTAATTAATGCGCAGGGAATTACAGATACAAGTATTATTGTTTCGGGTATGAATGTAAATACTTTTCATTTTTGGAAGGTAAGAGCAAACAATGCTTTTGGAATGAGTAATTGGTCAGAGGTTTGGAGATTTAAAACAATTAATCCTTTAGGAATTGATGATGAAGATTTGATGCCTTCAGAATATGTGCTTGAACAAAATTATCCTAATCCGTTTAATCCTTCTACAAACTTTAGATTTAAAATTGCTGAAGCTGGATTTACAACTTTAAAAATTTATAATCTACTTGGACAGGAAGTAGCTGTTGTATTAAATGAATTTATGAATCCTGGTACTTATGATTTTCGATTTGATGCAACGGGCTTATCCAGCGGGATTTATTTCTACAGAATTCGTGTAAATGATTTTTCAGCATCAAAGAAAATGATTTTGGTTAGATAATAATTTAACATAAGAGGCTGCCTCATAAGTCAAGTTTTATGTGTCATTCCCGTGAAAACGGGAATCTATAACGCTTAAAATAAAGTGGATTCCCACATTCTCCCGAAGGGCTGCCTACGGCAGTGGGAATGACAATTCTGTATTTTTAACTTATGAGACAACCTCATTTTGTTTTAATCCATTCAATTGTACTTAAGTATATTAACTCATACAGGTTTTTTAAACTATCAACAAGAATTAACAATGTGATATGAAAAATATTAAACTGTTTCTCTTTTTAATTACCGCTATTATTTTTATTAAATGTTCATCAGTGGAAGAGATTTCTTTAGAAGATGAATTTGTAATTAAATCAGATTTATTCACCACAAATATTGAGTCCTTTAAACAAGAATTTAAACTTCCGGCAGGAACAAAAGTAGAGAGTGCGGCAATCGATAGTGCTGATAGTACGATCTCAATTGACTTTAACAGAAACTTTGCTATTGTTGCTCTACGGGAAGAAAATGTAAATGAGATTTATAAATTTGTTAAAGAATCTTATGGCCCGCAATTTGAGAATTATAATTTCAAAATAACTTCAATAGGTTATCCTATTGAAAGATTAATCCCAAACTTCTATCAAACAGATAAAACGAAAATTGATTTATCAAAACTTCCAAAACAAAAAGTTGAAAGAATTCCTGTGGTTCAAAATGCCAGCAAAAACTTGAAAATAATTAAAGGGTTAGCAGGCAAAAATATTTTGTTATGGCACAGCCACGGCTGGTATTACAATAATAACGAAAAGCGCTGGATGTGGCAGCGTGCAAGGCTATTCCAGACTGTTGAAGATGTTGGTCCAATGTCTTTTACAATTCCATACCTTATTCCGATGCTTGAAAATGCCGGTGCAAATGTGTTTATCCCTCGTGAACGAGATATACAACTGAATGAGGTGATTGTTGATAATGATTTTGGCAATAAAGAATCATATCGGGAAAAAACTTTTTCTGAAAATAGTTTTTGGAAAACTTCTTCGTTTAAAGGATTTGCGTTAAAGAATCCAACAATAAAAGAAGGTGAAAATCCATTCAGGCAGGGGACAAGCCGATACTCAAGATCAATGATTAATCCTTTAGCAAACGCAAGTTGGCTGCCGGAAATTCCTGAATCGGGTGAGTATGCAGTTTATATTTCTTATTCATCTTCCGATAGTAATGTTACCGATGCTCATTATAAAGTAATTTACAGCGGCGGTGAAACAGAATTTCTTGTAAATCAAACTATAGGCGGTGGAACTTGGATATATCTTGGTACATTTAAATTTGACAAAGGGAACAAGAAATCACAAGGCGTTGTACTTTCCAATCAGAGCAAGGATGAAAATAAAATTGTTTCTGCTGATGCAGTTAGATTTGGCGGGGGAATGGGAATTGTTGAGCGGGAAGGTACAACCAGCGGCAGACCAAAGTTTGTCGAAGGGTCTCGTTACTGGCTTCAATATGCTGGAATGCCGGATACATTAACTTATAATCTCAATAAAAATTTAGATGACTATAAAGATGATTATCAATCCCGCGCAGAGTATGGCAATTATTTGTACGGTGCACCGTTTGGACCAAACAGAAATCGTGATGAAAAAGGATTAGGCATTCCTCTTGATCTTTCTTTAGCATTTCATACAGATGCAGGAATAACCAGAAACGATACAGCAATTGGTACGTTGATGATTTACAGCATACCCGGTTTAGATTCACAAAAAGTTTTTCCAGACGGTGTATCAAGATTAGCAAATCGAGATCTTTCTGATATTGTTCAATCACAGATTGTAGATGATATCAGAATTCAATACGATTCAACCTGGACACGAAGACAATTAATGAATGCAAATTATAGTGAATCTGCTCGACCAAATTTCCCATCTATGCTTCTTGAGTTGTTGTCGCATCAAAATTTTTATGAATTGAAATTTGAACTTGATCCACGTTATAGATTTGATGTATCAAGATCGATATACAAAGGAATGCTAAAATTTCTATCATCGCAATATGGATTGGAATATGTTGTGCATCCTTTACCACCGAATAACTTTTCAGCAGAGTTAAACTCAAATGGCGAAGTAAGCCTAAGCTGGAAAGCACAAATTGATACCCTTGAATCAACAGCGAATGCAGATAAATTTATTTTTTACACAAGAGAGGGTGCAGGAGGATTTGATAACGGAAAGATTATAGAATCAAATAAAATAAAATTAAATGATTTGAAGGCAGGGATTATTTACAGCTACAAAGTAACTGCAATTAACAACGGCGGAGAAAGTTTCCCATCCGAAATTCTTTCTGTTTGCTGGATGAAAAATTCTTCTGAACCTATTCTTATTGTAAACGGATTTGACCGAGTATCAGCTCCAGCAAGTTTTGATTCGCCAACATTTTCTGGCTTCACAAATTTTGTGGATGAGGGTGTGCCTGATAAATACGACATCAGTTTTACAGGAACTCAATTCAATTTCGATCCTGATTCTAAATGGATAACTGATGATAATCCCGGTCATGGTGCCAGCCATTCTGATTATGAATCTAAAATTATTGCTGGTAATAATTTTGATTTTAGTTATGTGCATGGAAAAGCAATTAAAGAAAATGGATTTTCATTTTGTTCAGTTAGTGATGAATCAGTTGAGAATGGTGATGTTGATCTAACCAGATACAAGTTTGTGGACTTTATTTTTGGCGAAGAGAAAAAAACATCTGCTCCAAAGTATAAAGATAAAATTGCTTTTGAAGTTTTTCCATTATTAATGCGTGATTTGATTACAAGTTATTTAAATGGCGGCGGTAAACTATTTTTAAGTGGTGCTTATCTTGGAACTGATTTGTATTCTAATCCAGATAGCAGCGGAATCCGGTTTGCAAATAATATTCTGAAATACAAATTAAAAACAGGGCACGCTGTAAAGACGGGAAATGTTTTCTCTGTCAGCAATACTTTTGTTCCAATTAAAAACACATTTGAGTTTAATACTACTTTTAATGATTCTATTTATAAAGTTGAAGCGCCTGATGAGTTGGGTGAAGTAAATGGAAGCGAAGTTCTTCTGCGGTATTCTGAAAATAATTTTAGCGCTGCAATTGGGTATAAAGATATTTACGGTGTTGTGTCTTTTGGTTTTCCGTTTGAAACAATCTTAGGCGAAAAGCAAAGAACTCTGCTTATGAAATCTGTTTTGAATTATTTAGAAGTGAAATAATGTCCTGCTGTCATTTCTATGGTAAAACCAGAGAAATATTTTTTGATTTGTAATATAAGATTTCTCACCGACTGAAGTCGGATTCGAAATGACTTTTGTTCTGTCATTTCAACCAGAGGGAGAAATCTGAACTAATACATTAGATTCCCGCCTTCGCGGGAATGACAAACTGAAAATTAACTCTTTAATCCAATACCCGGATACTCTGTTAGTGTAACTTTACCATCTATCACTTGCATACCTTCATACGGATCATTCTTAATCAACAACGCTCCATCAAGATCTGCCCAATCCATCATTGGTGCAAGCTGTGATGCCGCAGAAATTGCACAGCTTGTTTCGGTCATGCAGCCAATCATTACTTTCATATCTAACGAACGGGCAAGACTCAACATTTTATTTGCTTCACGCATTCCAGTGCATTTCATAAGTTTTATGTTAATACCGGAATAAACTCCATGCGCTTTTATTACGTCGGGAATTCTTTGAATTGATTCATCACCAATTATTGGGAGGGGAGAGTTTTGAGTTAACCAGGCAATATCATCAACCTGTTCTTTAGGCATAGGCTGTTCAACAAATTCGATATTTCTTTCATTCAGCCAGTTAATCATATCCAGCGCGAAGTGTTTGTCTTTCCAGCCCTGATTAACATCAACTGTAAGAGGTACATTAGTAACAGATCTAATTGTCTCAATCATTTCTTTATCATTATCTCTTCCGAGTTTTACTTTTAACACTTTAAATTGTTCAGCTTCTTTTACTTTTTGTCTAACAACTTCAGGTGTATCAATACCTATGGTAAAAGTTGTATATGGCGTTGTTGCTTTATCATAGCCCCATATTTTGTACCATGGCTGATTCATTAATTTTCCAACAAGATCATGTAATGCAATATCAACAGATGCTTTAGCGGCGGTGTTTTTTTCAGCGATGGAATCCACATAATCTAAAATCTTTTCTATCTCAAATGGATCATTAAACTGTTCAAGATTTACTTTAGATAAAAATGCTGTGGCTGTCTCCTGTGATTCCCCAAGATACGGCGGCATGGAGGCTTCGCCGTAACCTTTTATGCCTTCATACTCAATTTCTGTTAACATAACCGGAGTTGTTGTTCTTGAATTTACTGCAACAGTAAAAACATGTATTAACTCTAGTGTATAAGGTTTAAAAGTAAATTTCATCTTTGAGCCTTTGGTTTTGATTATGCTGGATGCAAATGTTGAAACTGGAAATGATGCGGCAATTGATCCTGCAGCTATAATTCCACTTGTCTTAAAAAAATCTTTTCTGTTTTGTTTCATTGAAGTCCTTACTGTTTAAAAAAGATGATATCTCATTAATTTTAATTGTGCTGTCATTCCCCTGAACCTGCCTGCGGTAGGCAGGAACGGGAATCTACCCCCACAAAACAAAATGGATTCCCACTTTCGTGGGAATGACAAATCGGGAAATATTTTTTATTAGATACCGTTTTCAAATATTTCTATTTATTAATAATTCTCTGTTAACTTTCTTAACTCGGATGAAAGAGCATAAAATTCTTCCTGAGATAATTCTTTAAGGTAAACCAATCCATAAGCTGCCTGCACTCTTGGGTACGGATGTTTTAAGAAATAATCTTTACCTAAACACAATCTTATCGTTTGATACTGCTCAACCTGAATGCGTTGTGCAAGGCGAGAAAATGGTCCATCATATTCCCAGCTTGGAAAACTTGCTGCTCGCTGCGATTCATAACTGTTGAGAAAAGTATTTTCCATTATTGCCATAGAGTTTAAACTAACGGGAATAAAAATATTTGCTTCAGCGGGATGGAAACGATACCAAACATTTCTATATCCCCATACTTTTATATTATTTATTCCTGTTTCTTTTTCATAAAGTTTTAGCGCCTCTGCAGTAGCCTGCAATACTTTATAATGTGTATCAGGTCCACTTCCTTCCGGATCCAGGGCAACGGATACAACTGTTGGTTTTATTTTTTTAAGCAGATTAAATATTGGTATAACGTCTCTATCCATTTCAGGATTTTCGGTGAAAATATCTCCCTGATAAAATCCTAAACGCATATGCTCAACAAAATTTGTATTTATTCCAAAGAAAGCCCAAACTAGTTCTTCTTCCCACTCGCGCATCATACCTTTTAGTTTTTGAACCTCCGGAATATCTTTTTTGCCCGGGTACTGAGTTTTGAAATAATTTATTAACTCATCTACTCGTTCTTCTTTGTAAAGCTCCATCATGTTTCTTAAAAGTCTGCGTGATACTGCTTCTTTACGTATCGTTTTACTGTGTGCTGCCAAACCATCAAGATAAAGATGAACATCACGATCCTTACCTTCCTGAAATCCGGGGTCAAAATAATTTGTGGTTGTACGCAAAATAAAATCAGGCTGACCTAAAAAGTATTTTAAATCTTCCAGCAGCCCAACCATATAAGAATTTGTAACAGCAGTAAATCCACTGGTCATTGTAACAAAATAATGTGCATTGCTTGCATCTCTAACAAGATGTGCTATATACGGAAGATAGCCAAGAGTAATATCATCATGATGAGGACCGGTATGAAGAATAACCTGGTTCGAAACCGGTGCCATTCCTCTGTTAAATCTTTCTATAATTGACTCATGGATTTTACTGCCGATTTGCTGAGGAGATTTATTTGTTCTTTCAAGAATAAGTTTTGTTAGCTTGTTAGAATTATAATCTTCAGCACTCAGTTCCGATAAAGATTTATTTCTATCCAGGCAAAGATTAACCACAGCTCTTTCAACTGAAACTTCAGATATTTCTTTTTCCTTTACTACGTCATGATATCTTCTTTCAACTAATCTAAAAGCGGCTCCATCCGTTAAATAAAAACGAGCGTTTGGTAATCGTTGTAAAACCGTGGCGGGGTATTTATTTGTTATAGAGGTTTGAATTGAATCTCTAACAATATTTCCTTTGGCTTCACCTGCAGCAATTATAATTGCAGTTGTGTCAGGATTGTACGTAATTGTATCAAGACCAATTGTTATTACCAATCTTTTCTTTGCAACTTCAATTCCGCCAAGATCTGTTGCCGCTGCAGCCTGAGTTTCATAATTAGTTTGGATCAGTCTGGTAGTTGAGTAGTGATCGCTGCCCATAACATTAAATCCAATGTGTCCATCGGGACCAATGCCGCCAAGGAAGAATCCAATACCGCCCATGTCCCGAATCTTCTTCTCATAATCTGTGCTAAATTGATCAACAAGTTCTATTGTTTGCTTTTGATGTCTTTCTAAAGTTGTAGAAGCCCAGCGGGTACGTAAGGACAAATCTATATTTTCATCTGGAAAAATTTCCGCAAACGATAAATTATTTGCTGTGGGTATTTCATTAATATTCATCAGCAATGCTTTCTTAATATCCAAACCCCAGTTGCTGAAATAATATTTTTGTATGTAATAATAAAAACTATTGTGTTGATGCGAATCTATCGGATAAAATTCATCTATCTGCACAAAACGTAAACTGCTAACATCAGGTTTAACTGCGGGATCAAGATCAACTTTTTTTAATGCTTCTATAACTTCTGCTTTTTCCCAATTCTTTAAAAAGAATGCAACCCATTTGATAAAATGTTCAGGAGTTTTTCCTGTTGGTAAAGAAACAACGCCGCCGGGATTTTGCTGCATCCATTCTATAAATCTTAATGCAGTCATCTTTCCTAATTCAGGAAAGTTTGCAACCTGGATTACAGGAATTTTTTCTGTGGGTTTGTATATTAATTCTTTTTGTGATTGTGCCAGGTAATATTGTTCAACTTTAGAAATCATGACTTGTAACTAAATTGTATGATAAAAAATTAATTATTTCTAATCAAATATAAGTATGTGTTTAGTGTATTTAAAGATTAAAACGGAAAATTAAAATAGTGGACAATTTGATAATTACTTTACTTAAATTTGTATCAGTATTTTCGAACTAAATAATAAAAACAAATATTTTATTGATATGAGCAAAGCACCAGAAACTAACGCATTTTTCGAAGAAATAAGTAAACTACCAACCGAGCAGCGCAATCCGCTTTCAATGGAAATTGATGCAAAATCAACTGCAGAAATTATAAAAATAATAAATGATGAAGATAAACTTGTGCCTTATGCTGTTGAACAAGAATTGCCATATATCGAACAAGCTGTTGATATAATTGTTGCAGCACTTAAAAACGGTGGAAGGCTTTTATACTTTGGTGCGGGAACAAGCGGCAGACTTGGAGTTGTTGATGCCTCTGAATGTCCGCCAACTTTTGGAACTCCTTATGGAATGATCGAAGGGTATATTGCCGGAGGTAAAGAAGCAATGTTTCGTGCGCAGGAAGGGGCGGAGGATAAAGAGGAAAAAGGTGCAAGCGAAGTTGTTGCCGCTAATGTTACTTCGAAAGATGTGGTGTGTGGCATTGCAGCAAGCAGAAGAACTCCATATGTAGTTGGTGCAGTTAAAAAAGCAAAGCAGCTTGGTGCAAAAACTCTTTACGTTACAACAAATCCAAGAAAGGATTTTGATATTGAAGAAGTTGATGTCGCAATTTGTCCCTACGTAGGACCGGAAGTGGTAATGGGATCGACCAGAATGAAAAGCGGCACTGCCCAAAAATTAGTTTTAAATATGCTTACAACTGCAGCGATGATTAGACTTGGAAAAGTTTATGAAAATATGATGATCGATCTGCAAATGACAAATAAAAAACTTGTTGAACGATCAAAAAAAATTGTTATGACAATTACAGGTCTTGGTTATGATGAAGCCGGGATTGCTTTAGATAATGCTAAAGGTCATGTAAAAACAGCCCTTGTAATGGTAAAAGCAAATGTGGATTTGAAGACTGCAAAAGAAAGATTAAAACTTGCAGATGGATTTGTACGCAAAGCGATAGAAGGATGATAAGTTTAAAAAACTTTCCAATTCAATTGCATTAAAAATTTCAAATCAGTAATTTTAGATAACATTAGTCGAAAAAAAAAACTAACTTAACTAATAACTACTAACTAACAATTTAGGAGGTTTCTATGAACCGACTTCTTACTCTTTTTGTAATTCTGTTCCTTGTATCATTTTTTAATATACAAGCTCAGGAGATATTCACACGTACATCCACTATTCATACATTAACATATGAACCCGGCGGCGGCGGATTTGGTGGTTTTGTAACTGGTGTAGATTTGGATGAGGATGGATTGCCTGAAATATATGCCGTTAATGCAAATTATGTAGATAGGGAAACTGGAGAAATGGTCCCTAAAATTTGGAAGTTTGAATGGAATGAAACTACTGCTGCATGGGATTCTGTTTGGGGAGCTACACTACCAAATCAAGGACAAAATACTTGGATTGGATTTACAGTAGCCGATTTAGACAAAGATGGAAAACCTGAAATAATTTGGTGTCCATCTAATTTCCCTGATGCACCTGGATTAATAAATCCAAATCCTCTTCGAGTAATTGTATATGAAGTTGTGGGTGATGGAAGTGATAACTTAGGCGTCGATGATGGTTTTGGAGCTTTTCTTCCAAATGCTGCCACTACTATTGTAACAGATAATAATTATAATTTAAGACCAATTAGTTTAAATGTAGTGGATATTGATGGCACGAATAAATTAATTTTTGCTGATCAAGCTACAAATTGGCATTTTGGAGTTCTATCTGTTGATGATATACCTGATAATGGCAGTGGTTTAGAAACCTGGACAGTGGATGCAAGTGGAGTTGGTGATCCAATTCTAACTGGTACAGGTAGCAAATGGGATTTAGCTGTTGTTGGTAATGTTATTTATTTATTTGCTCAAAGCGGTATAGTTTATCCTGTAAAATACGATAATGGAACCTGGACTTCATTGCCGGGTCAAAGCGGTGTGGGTAATGGTTCTTTTAAAGGTACTGCGGTTGCTGATCTTGATAATGATGGAATTGATGAAATTGTTGAAGGAAGTTGGTTTACCGGCGGAAAAGTTTATGTATTGAAGCAAGTTGCAGATACATTACAATCTTTTGAGGTTGCTGATCTAACCCCACTTGGCGCTACAAGACTTAATGGTGCAGCAGTTGGTGATTTAGATAACGATGGAAAACCGGATTTTGTCTTTGGTTCAAGAGGTGATGCGAGTGCACCAAGTGTTCCAAATAATTCTGTCTATCGTGTTGAATTTCAAGGAGGGGATATTACTTTAGCAGCAAATTATATATCATCAGTTATTGATTCTTTCTTAGTTCCTGAACCAGATGGTATAGGTGGACAGTTGGATGTTTTTGCAATTGGTAATTTAGATGGTGATGCTGCCGATGAAGTTATTTATACTCAAGGTTATACAAGAGGCATAGCAAACGACACAACAGCCGATGCTGCTATTCTTGATATCGTTCATACACCGGTTAGTGTAGAACTTGAAACAGATGTAGTTCCTTCTCAATTTTTTGTTGATCAGAATTATCCAAATCCATTTAATCCATCTACTCAGATTAGATTTGGAATTACAGAAGCAGCAAATATTGATTTAAGAATTTATGACGCTCTTGGAAGAGAAGTTGCTGTTCTTATCAGTAATCAATTTATGGGTGCAGGTTCTTACAATGTTAAATTTGATGCATCAAATCTTGCAAGCGGAACTTACGTTTATCGTATGACTGCCGGTGCAAATACAGTTTCCAGAAAAATGCAGTTACTTAAATAGTTTGATATATGTTATTAAGGGTTATCCGAATATCTTTTATTATTTCAGCTTCCGCTGATTAATTAATATTCTGATAACCCTTTTGTTTTATTGTTTAATGATTTAAAAACCGCTGTCAGTCTGAGCCTGTCGAAGACTGACGGTTCAGTTTTAATGTTCACCCTTCGACAAGCTTAGGGTGACATTTTCATATTCTATTGCAATGGTTTTTAGTTATTATAAATAACGTCAGTTAATAGACCAAAATAGGCAGTTCAATAATCGATTTTTATACACTAAAATTTTGCCACAAGAGGTCACGATGAAAAAATATTTACTTTCTTTTTACTCCATTCTTTTTTTCTTTCTATTACTTTCTCAATCACAAATATATGCAGCCGGCACAGGTAAAATTGTTGGTAAAGTGACCGATACTCAGACAGGTGAAGAACTTATCGGAATAAATGTACTTGTTGAAGGCACAACAATGGGCGCTGCAACCGGTGTTGATGGAACATACATTATCAACAATATTGAGCCGGGAGTATATTCTTTGGTATTTAGCGGTGTTGGTTATCAGAAAAAAATTGTAACCAATGTAAGGGTATCGAGTGATTTTACTACAACAATAGATATGCAGCTTTCCATTGAAGCAATCGGACTTGAAACAATTATTGTTCAGGCAACAAGACCAATGGTTAGAAAAGATTTAACATCTTCTCAAACAAATATTGACGATTCACAAATCAAAACTTTACCTGTAGAAAGTATCAGCGAGATACTTTCTTTGCAAGCCGGTATTACTAAAGGAGCAGGCGGTGAACTTCACATCCGAGGCGGCCGATCTACAGAAATTGCATATAATGTAAATGGTGTTTCTGCTATCAATCCATATGATTTTGGCAGAACTGTTCAGATATCAACAAATGCAGTACAGGAAGTTTCGGTAGTTAGCGGTACATTTAATGCTGAGTATGGCAACGCACTTAGCGGTGTTGTAAATACAATCACCAAAGAAGGCGGATCAAAATACACAGGCACGTTATCATACTACACAGGTGATTATGTAAGTTCCTCAACAGGTGTATTTTTTAATGTAGATGATCTTAATCCAATTAATAATCAGGTAGTTGAAGGAACATTTGGCGGACCAATCCCATTGCTTGAAGATAATTTTAGTTTCTTTTTTTCCGGCAGATATAATAATGATAAAGGTTATTTATACGGAATAAGACAACACACAGTTTATGATTCTCTTTCAAGAGATCCGCTTCAGGCAAATGTTTTATATATAGCTCAAACCGGTGATGGCGCTATTGTATCCATGAACCCAAGTACAGATTTAAATACAACAGCCAAACTTACTTTTAAACCCATCCCAACAATAAAAATTAATTATGATGTTGTATATTCAAATTCTGATTACCAGTCTTATACCCATAATTATAAATATAATCCTGATGCAAATTATAATTTGATGACATGGGGTTTAATAAATTCGTTGGAATACAGACACGCGGTTAGTAATAGTACTTTCTTCTCATTAAAGGGTTCGTACAATATTTATGATTTTAAGAGATATTTATATCCATTACTTGATGCCTCCGGCAGTGAAGTTTCATTCAACCCGAGTATGAGTTTAGATGGACTTAATGCAGATCCAAGATATCAACCAGATGATAAAAGTAATAGTTACAGCAGTTACACATTTGTATCCGGCGGAACACAGCCCCAGCATTTTTATCAACGGTCTTACACTTCAGAAGTTAAGTTTGATATAACAAGCCAGGTTACAAATCAGCACGAAGTTAAGTTTGGAGCTAAAGGTAAGTGGGACACAATGGATTTTGTATTCTTTGAAGTGCTTAGAAACAGAAGCAACTATTTAACCCCAACAATCCCTAATCCTGTTGATCAAAGAGGTTCAATAGATATCTACTCACGCTCACCTCAACAATTTTCTGGTTATTTGCAGGATAAGATGGAATTTACAAGTATGATACTAAATGCCGGATTAAGATTAGATTACTTTAAGGCAAACGCTGTATATGCACCCGATCCATTTGCACCTACACAAAATCTTGTTGATGCAGATGGTAAGTTTACATTAAGCCCTAGACTTGGTATTTCATTTCCAATAACAGACGAAGGGATAATACATTTTTCTTACGGACATTTTTATCAGTTACCACCATTTAGATTTTTATATACCAACCCCGAGTTTGAGGATATTGCTGCTTTGCCTGTATATGGTAATGCAAATCTTGATCCCGAAAAAACTGTTACTTATGAATTGGGATTACAACAGCAGTTAACTGAAACTTTAGCATTTAACGTAACAGGATTTTATAAAGATGTGCGTGATTTGCTTGCGATAGAACAAATAAGAATCAGCAGTAATTCCATTTATCAAAAATACGTAAACAAAGACTACGGCAATATTAAGGGAATAACATTTTCTTTAACAAAAAGAAAAATGCCGGATGATTTATTCGGTGCTTCATTGGATTATACTTTCCAGGTTGCTGAGGGAAATGAAGTTAGTGCGGATGCTTTTTTTATCGATCTGCAATCCGGAAGACAAAGTGAGAAAATTCCTGTACCTTTAAATTGGGATCAATCACATACATTAAATGGAGTAGTTACTTTTGGAGGAGATAGAGATTGGACAGTTACAATAGTTGGTAATCTTGGTACAGGTCTGCCATATTCACCTCAGCTTTATGAGCAGCAGATTTATTTAAAAACTAACAGTGGCAGAAAACCTTTACAGACAAATGTTGATTTACTGATTGATAAATCATTTATCCTTTACAGTACCACTTTAACTATTTTCCTAAAAGTTTATAATCTGTTTGATACAAAGAACGAGTCTTTTGTCTATGACGATACAGGCAGAGCCACTTATTCACTTGAAGAAACGAAAGGTGGACCACAAGCTACTAATGCAATCTCAGAAGAATATCCTGCGATTAAATCTGCAACCGAGTACTTTAACAGACCAAACTACTATTCTGCACCACGAGAAGTTAGATTTGGTCTTACGTTAGAGATATAATGAAATTTATGGAGTAATGAAATGTTGAATATAAAATTAAAATACTTAATCACTGTTGTTCTTATTTTACCTTTTCTGTCTGCAACAATTAATGCACAGCCTGAAGAAGTAAAACAGAGAAGACAAATTGAACATCAGGCAATAAGAGACTTTCTAAATAATAAATTATTAACTGCACCCGTTAGTACTAATCCTTCAAATTCGGGTTCGTTAAAATATTCGCAGCAAAATTATCTAAAAAAGAATTCAGCTAACGAAGATCGCAAATCCTTTTTTATGAATGGAAATAATGTTGCTGTAGAAATAGAAAACTATGGTGGTATTGGACCAGGATTTGGCGGCATAAGAGAAATAACAAATCTAATTTGGCGCGATGCTCCTTATATTTTTCAATTTTGTCCGATAGTAGGTGCCTCGGTTGTAGATACATCTGGTAATAGAATTCACATCATTACCGATGGTATGAATGATTGGGACAGACCTGGACTAAGAGAGATTGATCCTGCAACCGGATTAAAGTGGCAATGGCAGCCGCTACCTGGTTATGCAGATGCTAATCAACCCTATATAGCATCAAATCCTGCATTCGATTCAGATCGTGATGGGAAACCTGATAGCTGGCCAAGAGATTGGTATAATGAAACATTAGGCGAATATGTTTGGCCTGGATATTTAGTTCAGGGACAAAATAATGCGGATCTAGAAGCTTACTTTGCAATGGATGATAGAGATAACAAAGAATTTAATTATTTCCCATTCACCAATGATAATACAAGACAAGGACTCGGAGTTCAAATTGATGCAAGAGCTTTCCAATGGAGTAATTCATTAGCAGCCAATTCAATTTTCTTTGTTTGGTCTGTTACAAATGTAAGTGATACACCGCTTGATTCAGTTGTGTTTGGTATTTATGGTGATCCTGATATAGGTGGAGGTGACAACGATGATGATAATGGACTTTTTATTGCTCCATTTGATACCACTATACCGCTTTATGCCAGGAATATGGTTTACTTTTTTGATCCAGATGGAATAGGAGATCAAGGAAGAGAACTTGGTTATCTAGGCTGCAAGTTTCTTGAAAGCCCCGGTAGTGGTTTTGATGGAATAGACAATGACGGTGATGGAATGATCGATGAAAGACAGGATGATGGAATTGATAATGATGGTGATTGGAATCCTGAAACAGATGATGTTGGTGTTGACGGAATTGCGGGTACAGGAGATTTTGGCGAAGCAGATGGAGTCCCTACTGCAGGACTAAGATTAGCAGATGGAAGACCCGATCCGCTGCAGCCCGGTGAACCAAATTTTGAATACACAGATTTGGATGAAGCAGATCAAATTGGTTTAACCAGTTTTAAAAGTTCACAATGGGCAACAGATTTAAGAATTGGCTACGATGAGGATGTTTGGAATGCTACCAAACCAGGTAGTTTTAGCGAGATTACAAATGATGAAGATATAGTATTTATTTATGGTTCTGGTTATATCTCATTAGCACCTGGCGAAACTAAGAGAATCTCGATGGCATTTCTGTTTGGCGAAGATCTTGATGATTTATTATTAACTGCAGAAACTGTGCAGGATATTTATAATAAAAATTATCAGTTCTTTAAACCACCTAGTCTTCCAAAAGTAACCGCTGTACCCGATGATAAAAAAGTTACTTTATATTGGGATACAAATTCTGAAGAAAGTTTAGATCCTATTACAGGAAAAGATTTTGAGGGTTATGTAATTTATAGAAGCACTCGTCCAGATTTTGCTGATATACAAAACATAACAGATGGGCGGGGTTCAAAATTTTTGTACGAGCCTTTAAAAGGGATTGATGGTTTTGAAGCAAAATGGGATTTAGATAATGATTGGCTTGGATTTCATCCGGTTCCATTTCAGGGAAGGGGAATCAGTTATTATTTGGGTGTTAATTCTGGGTTGCGTCATTCATTCGTTGATTCGAATGAAGTTAGAAACGGACAAACTTATTATTATGCAGTTGTGGCTTATGATCATGGTGATTCTCTTGGAATTCCACCATCCGAAACAAGTAAGAAAATTTCCTCAGACCCTATAACAAGTCTTCTTACTTTTGCTGAAAATACTGTTCAGGCAATTCCAGGCCCAAGAGCTTCTGGTTATGAAAGTCCAACAATTTCAGATCTTACAGATGTAAGTCATGTTAGTGGTTTAGGGAATGGTCCCGTGGAATTTAGCATTATAAATGATCTTGATGTTAAAGATGAAAATTATACCTTAACATTTAAGGATACATTATATACTTCTGAAGGAAATATTCTCTCAAAGAACTACTCTGTACTTGGGGAAAAATCTACAACAGAATCTTTCTATTTATATGGAACTAAATTTACAAGTCTTTCAAAAGGGAATATAATAAATGATGCTAATTTAGAAGTTAAAGATGCTGCAGGAACTGTTTATCAATTAAATGTTGATTATGAATTAAATTTTGAAAAAGGAGCAATTAAACGAACCGATAATAGTCCAATGCTAGAAGGTACGGAATATTTTATAACTTTTAAGAGCTATTCAGTATATCAGAGTACAGCCTTAAACAACGAAGATTCTAATCCGGTATTTGATGGCGTACTTATAAAATTAAAAGATTACGCTGCATTAGGGTATGATTCTGAAAGATCAAAATGGAGTAGAAGTGATTTAACAATTCCTGTTAATGTAGGCTTATCATCTCTCGGAAGTAATGCAATTAAAAAGCTGTGGCCTGCAGATTATTTAATTTCGTTTTCAGACGTATTCATTGATTCAGCAATGCTTTATCGCCAAGGACAATCTCTTTTACGCATCCCTGTAAAATATAAAGTTGAAGTTGTTTCGTCTGGAATTACTTCACGAATTCCAACAATATTAAAAGAAAATGTTATTAAAGATACTGCTTGGTCAAGAGGTGACGAGATTATCTTCTTTAAACCAGGATCGGTAGGTGTTTCTGGTGATACATTAACTTGGGGATTTACAGTTACTAGTACCACTGAAACAGACTCTGCACAGCCAAATCCTGGTGATACATATTTAATGTACACTACTCGTCCTTTTAGCAAAGCAGATGTTTTCACACTTCAAACAAAAGCAGGATTTGTTGATAATCAGCGTGCATCTTCTAATCTGGATAATATTTACGTAGTTCCAAATCCCTACGTTGGTGCAAATGAAATTGAACCTGCTAATAAATTATCAGGACAAAATCGCGGTGAAAGAAGAATCTATTTTGAGAATCTTCCAATGCAGTGTACAATCAGAATATATACTCTTAGCGGTGAACTGGTTACTTCAATTGAACATGAATCAGGGGTAGAGAACGGAAGGGAGTTCTGGAATCTATTAAACCAAGACGGTTTTAGTGTGGCGTACGGTGTTTACCTTGCACACATTGACGCACCAGGCGTTGGGGAAAAGCTAATTAAGTTTGCACTAATTAAATAAAGAAATGCAGGAGATTATTATGAAAAAAATATTTTATATAGCGAGCATTTCATTAGCATTAATTTTTGCAATCAATATGAATGCTCAAACTACTAAAACAGGAACAACTGCAACTCAGGTTCTAAAATTTAATGTTGGTCCAAGAGCCATAGGAATGGGCGGTGCATTTACTGCTATCTCAGACGACATCACTGCCATTTACTGGAATCCCAGTGGAACAGCTAACATCGTCTCTAACGAAGCATTTTTTAATCATACAGCTTTGTACGCCGATGTTAGACATGATTTTGCGGCGTATGCAACCAACCTTTCCGGTTTAGGAACCGTTGGTGCATTTGTTTCAGTTCTTTCTATGGATGAGATGGCTGTTAGAACAATTGAAAATCCAGAAGGTACCGGTGAATTTTTTGATTATAATACTTTAGTACTTGGATTAAACTATTCCAGATTTCTTACTGAAAATTTTACAATTGGTTTTAATGTAAAGTACATCAGTGAAAATTTGTGGAATATGAATGCTACAGGACTTGCGATAGATATCGGAACGCTGTATAAAATTCCGGTATTAAACGAATTAAGACTTGCCGCAAGTATTTCAAACTTCGGAACAAAAATGCAGCTTTCCGGTAGAGATGCTACTGTAGTATTTCCTTCAGGGGCAGGCGGCAGCAATTTAATTAACTCAAATATTGAATTAGACAAATTTGATCTTCCGCTTTTATTCAGATTTGGGATATCCGCCGACGTAATAAAAGAAGGAACTTCTCGTTTAACTTTAGGATTAGATGCAATTCATCCTAATGATCATACGGAATATATTAACACCGGATTAGAATATGCATGGAATGAAATAGTTTATGTTAGGGCAGGATATAATTCCTTGTTTGAGCAGGATTCAGAAAAAGGATTAACGTTAGGCTTTGGCTTGTATTACAGAATTGTAGATCTGATAAAAGTAAAACTTGATTATGCTTATCAGGATTTCGGTCGATTGACTGAGATACATTATTTTTCTGTTGGCATAAATTTTTAATTTCGATAGTAAAAGGGTAGAGGTATACGGGTATTAGGTATATTGAATAGGATAATATAAATTTTAAATTAATTTTATTAAGTTCTTATACCTTATTCCTTTTTCCATATACCCTTTATCCTTATTCCATTTTTGAATTACAAAAAAGGAGTTGAATGAGAATATTATTTACAATTTTATTTCTCTCACCGTTTCTCTTTACTCACGCTCAGAATTTCCGAATCGATAGACCTGTTCCAAATAATATCCAAACAAATGGCAGTTATCTTTATGGTGAACCAAGTATTTCTAATCCGGGTAATGCGCATAACGGAATAGATATTCTTGTTAAATGGGATACAGTTTACTCCGCTACAGATGGTATTGTTTCTTTTGTTGGATATAATCCAACTGACACAGGTGCATTTGGAGGCTATGAACCAAATGGAGCCGGTAATTATATTTTCATAAAAAGTTATTGGACAAACTCATTTTACTATTTTCTTTATGGACATTTAACTCGACCCTTTGTTACAGTTAATCAAACAGTAATTAAAGGACAACCGATTGCTCTTTCCGGAAATACAGGCTACTCAACAGGTGCTCATCTACATTTTGAAATACGTAAAGGATCACAAAGCAGCGGATTTAGAAATAAAAGAAATGCAGAACTTTGGTGTGGTATAACAGGAATGGGGGCTATTTATGGAAGAGTTCCTGGTGCACCTGATGAAACAAGAGTTAATATAACACCCGATCCAAAACCTCGACCGCCTTACACAACTTATGGTTACTCATTAACCTATTTATTTGCAGATACGAAAATAGGCTCGGATGATTTTTATAATGAAAATTATGCTATTGGTGATGTAAAACCTGGAACTTACACAATCTCGGCTCCAACAATGGGTTACACAAGAGTTGTTACTGTTAATGCCGGCCAAGTTGTAAATGCTGATCCGCCTACCGGGATTGCAGATAATGAAGTTGAGGTAAATAATTTTAGTCTTTCACAAAATTTTCCTAATCCATTTAATCCATCAACGGCAATCAGATTTGAAATTGCCGAAAGAAGTTATGTACAATTAAAAATTTATGATTTACTCGGAAGCGAAATTGCTACCTTAGTTGATGACGAACGAAGTGAGGGCATTTATCACGCATTATTTATTGCTGATGAATTTCCATCGGGTGTTTATGTGTATTCATTAAACGTTCAATCCGCAGAAGGGAAGAATGTTTTCAGAGAAAATAAAAAAATGATGCTGGTTAAATAATATTATAGGGATTCAATGAGAACAATACTTAAAAACAACGAAAAGATTTTATTTAAAACTCAACATCATTGGGTTGTGCTGGTTAATTCTTTCTTGATATCACTTTTCATTTTTGGTTTATTTGTTCTGTTCTTCTTTCTAAAAGATAATCCAAGTCCGTGGATTTTAGTTATTGGTTTATTTGCCTTCGGATATTTTGGCTATAAGTATTTTGAAAGAAGATTTGATATCTGGGTTGTGACCAATCTGCGAATAATAGATGAGCAGGGAGTTTTTTCAATTAGTGCAAAAGAAAGTCCTTTAGAAAAGATTAATAATGTAACATACCATCAATCACTAACGGGAAGAATGCTTGGCTTTGGTGATATAGAAATTCAAACCGCTGCCGAGATGGGCGCAACTACTTATCATAAAATTGCAAAACCAAATGAATTGAAAGATGCAATCACTACTGCTCAGGAAGAATACAAACAGAATAATATTTTAGCTCAGGCGCAAAAATTAGCAGAACATATGAAAGGTGATTCTTCAGTTTCGGAAGATACAATTGATTGCCCATTTTGTGCAGAAAGAATTAAAGCCAAAGCTAAGATTTGCAGGTATTGTGGTAAGGAAATAAATCAGGTTTCTAAATAACTCATCTTATATTCCTATTTGTATTTGTGGAAATAGTTATGATACTTCGAATTCGCTCAATATGACTTTCTGAATATTTAAGAAAAACCTTTGTCACTCTGAGCGAAGTCGAAGAGTGATTTTGATATATTTATTTCTTCTTAGGGCAAGCTATTTCAGTTGAGTTTGTGATTATTTATTCCCGCAAACTTGTTCAAAAACTCTCTTGAAATTTCCGCCCAAGAATTTCGCAACTTCCAGTTCGGTGTAACCGTGCTGCAGCAATGCTAAAGTTAAATCAGGATATTTTGAAACATCTTCCAATCCTATTACCACATTCGTTCCAATTCCATCAAAATCAGATCCGATGGCAACGTGATCAGTTCCTACTAAGTTTACAATGTAATCAATATGCTGTATAACATCACTTATATAAGCAGGCGGATTACTTGTTAGAAATGGGGGATAAAATACAATTCCGACAACGCCGCCAGAATTTGCAATGTCCTCAATCTGCGAATCATATAAATTTCTTGTGTGATTTCTTATCGCTCTTGCACCGGAGTGAGTTGCAATAATTGGATTGGAAGTTTCCAGAAGAATATCCTGTATCGTTTTTATTCCGACATGCGAAACATCGATAATTACACCAAGCGAATCTAGTGTTCTTATTACTTGTCTTCCAAAAGTATTTAATCCTTGAGTCGTTGTTCGTGTATCTGAAGCAGAAATCGCCCAACTAACACTGTTATTCCAGGTGATTGTTAGATATCTCATTCCTGCATTATACAACTGCACAAGTTTATCAATACTTTCTTCAATATGATGTCCGCCTTCAACGCCAATAACTGCTGCAATTTTATTTTGTTCGTTTATTTGCAATGCTTGATCAATTGTTGTTGCTTGTTCAATCGTTGAAGTATTAGCAGCAAGCTCTGAATAAAATAAATCACGCATTACTAAGGCCTGATCGAAGTAATTAGTATATGTATTTGGATTTACCCAAACAGAAAAAAACTGTACATCAACTCCACCCAATTGTAATCTCGGAATATCTGTATGATTATAATCATGTAAATCCGCAAGATGGTAATTTGGATCATCAATCATAACTTCGAGTACATCATTGTGTAAATCTATCAAAGTATATTTTGAGTGGATTGTTTGAAGAAATGATGAAAAACTTTCTCCACCAGAAATATCTGATATGGTAGTATCAGCAGCATAAGAAAATTTTGTTATAACTATTTCAACATTGTACAATGGTATTAAAAAATTCTTATTATATCTATTTGATATTCCTGATCTAATTTCCCCAAGTCCAATTCCATTGCCGCCATCAAGCTGAATCATTTTTTTTGTTATAGATTGATTTCCATAAGTAATCGTATAAAAATAAACGCCTGCACTTCCTCTGCTATACCAATCGACAACATAATTTCCTTTAGTAAGAAAAGAACTTTTTACATTAACCAGCTCACCAAGAATATTGTGAACAGAAATAGAAACATTTTCATCTGCAGGGATTAAAAATCCAATTTTAGTGGACGGATTAAACGGGTTAGGGAAATTTTGCATTACTTCTAAGTTTGCTGGCAAATAATAAATATCATCTTCAACAGATGTGGCTATATCATACTGCCAATTACCGATTGCGTCGGAAAAAACAGAATCAATCAATCCATTATTTATATTCTTAATCTGAACTTTAGCATTTTCAATCGGGGAGTTAGTTTTTACATCCTTAACATTTCCTATAATGGAAATGGATTGAGAGAATTGTACATTTAATAACAAGAAGAAAAAAACAAATACATAAATCTTTTTCATAATTATCTTTTTCTTCCTCCCATGCCAAGTACACCAAGAATTCCGCGTGCAATTTCTCTTACTAAAGTTCTCCCTATCTGTTTTGAAAGCGGGCTATTCACAACTTTATCAACAGTACTTTTTTCTTTCCTTGTACTTGTTCTGGTAGTAGTTCGAGGTTTTTGATCGTATGTTCTATTTTGTGAATCTGGAACTTTCAAATCAAATTTACGAGCCATATCTAATTTCTTATTTAGAATTTCGTAAGCACTTTCACGATCAATGATCTCATTATACTTGGCAACCAATTTTGATGAATTGGTTTTATTGTTTAATTCGTCATCCGTCAAAATATCCATCCGTGATCTTGGAGCACAAAGTAAAGTTGCAGCAAGCGGGGTTGGAACTCCTTTTTCATTTAATGCACTTATTGCAGCTTCGCCGATTCCAAGTGATGTTAGTAACTCATCTGTCTTATAGTATTCTGAGATAGGATAATTTTCTGAAGTAAGTTTTATCATCTTTCTATCTTGGGCTGTAAAAGCTCGCAAGGCATGTTGAATCTTTAATCCAAGCTGACTTAAAACTGCTTGCGGAACATCGGTTGGATTTTGAGTACAGAAATAAATTCCTACACCTTTAGATCTTATAAGTTTAATGATTGTTTCTATCTGATCTAAAAGTGCTTTACTTGCTTCTTTAAATATAAGATGAGCTTCATCGATAACTATAACTAATTTTGGTTCAGCTTTATCACCAAGCTCAGGAAAACCTGAATAAATTTCTGCCAGCAGTGAAAGCATAAATGTAGAAAATAATTTTGGTCTATCCTGAATATCAATTAGTCTTAAAACAGAGATTACTCCAAAACCATTTTCATCAACTCTAATAAGATCATCGACTTCAAAAGATTTTTCACCAAAAAATTTATCAGCGCCTTGCTGCTCGAGCTCAACAACTTTTCTTAAGATTGTTCCGATTGAAGTTGGAGAAATTGATCCATAATCTTTTGCAATCTCTTGCTTCCCTTCAGCGGTGGCAAATTGCAAAACTTTTTTTAAATCCTTTAAATCAAGCAATGCAAGATTGTTATCATCACAATATTTAAACAGGATTGCCAATAATCCTGATTGCGTGTCATTCAATTCCAGAATTTTAGAAACCAATACTGGACCAAATTCTGAAACAGTTGCACGCAAGCGCGTTCCTTTTTCATCTGATAAGGTAAGAAACTCAACTGGAAAATTTTTTTGATGATATGGGATACCAATCTTAGAATGTCTTTCTTCTATTTTTGAGTTTAAAGTTCCTTCGGCAGCAATACCGCTTAAATCTCCTTTAATATCCATAAGCAAAACAGGAATACTTTTTTCGGATAATGCTTCTGCAAAAACCTGGACTGTTTTTGTTTTACCCGTTCCTGTTGCGCCTGCAATTAATCCGTGTCTGTTTATTGTACTAAGTGGAATCTTTATGTGAAGATTTTGCTGCGGCTCACTATTATAAATAGCAGTTCCAAGAATTAATGAATCACCTTTAAAGGTATAACCTTCTGTAAGTTCTGAAATAAATTTATCTTTTGTACTCATAATGTATCCTGTTATGCTAATAATAATTTACAAAAATAGAAAGAGGTAGTCTCATAAGTAAGGGTTTATCTGTCATTACCGTGAAAACCGGAATCCATAAAGCATAAACAAATAGATTCCCACTTTCGTGGGAATGACAATCATGTATTTTTGACTTATAGGACAATCCCATAAATTATGTTTGGCAAAACTATTTTTGATGAATATGCACATCTCTCTGCGGGAATGGGATAGTTATTTTTTCCTCATCAAATTTATTTTTTATTAATTCCATTAAATCAAAATATACAGCCCAATAATCAGGAGTATTAACCCATGGGCGTACATTAATATTAACGCTGCTTTCATCAAGTTGTGCAACAACAACCTGTGGAGCAGGTTCTTTCAAAATTCTAATATCGGCATATAAAATTGAGTTTATTATCTCTTTTGCCTTTGCTATATCATCACTATAACTTATCCCAAATACCATATCAACTCTGCGAATATCTTTTTCATTATAGTTAATAATGTTATCATTTATAAGTTTAGAATTTGGAATGTAAATCACTTTGTTATCTATAGCTACTAAAGTTGTATTAAAGATTCCAATTTTCTCTACAGTACCTGATGCTCCACCACCTTCAATAAATTGTCCGACTTTAACTTGCCTAAAAATAACAAGCATTATACCGGAAGCAAGATTTGATAGCGATCCTTGAAGTGCCAAACCAATAGCTAACCCTGCGGCACCTAAAACAGCAATAAATGATGTTGTTTCAACTCCCAATTGCCCAACAGCAGCAATTATCACAAACAAATAAAATGTAAACTTTAAAGAACTGGTTAAAAATCCTATTAATGTTGGTTCAACATTTTTTTTGTGTAAAACTTTAGATAGAATTTTGGTAAAAATTTTTGCTATCCACAACCCTATTACAAGTATTAAAATTGCAGAAATTATGTGCATGCCAAATTCTGTAATATATTTTTTTAACTCAGGTAATATCTCTTGCCAATTCATCTAGATTCCTTTGCTCTTATGGTTTTTTAAAATAATGAATAAGTGAGTCCTAGTTGTAAGGACTCTCTTAACTGAGTCTTTCTCGTTTGGCTGATTTCATGAATAACTGTTACATTAAAATTGACATTTATGTAATCATTTACTTTTGCAGTAATTATATTATCCCATCTAACATCCCAAACACCTAGAGAAGTAAATCTTGAGAATAATCTTAAAAAACTATAATAATTCATATTTTCTAAAAAGTCATATTTAACTTCGGTAACAGATTCAAGACCAGTGTCAAACTTAAAGGTTTCAATTTCAGGAGTTTCAGGATCATCTGTGTAATCTGTAAATCTATTGGTAAATGTTTGTTGGAAAGCAAAACCAAGTCTTGTTGTAATTATTTTATTTTGGTCATAAGTAAAACCTATTGCTTCTGAAACGTAACCAGGGTCAAAGAAATCTACGATTTGTATGTTTGAATCGGCAACTGAATAATCATAACCCTTAGTTACTGAGGTTCTAACAGTTACGGATACAAAGGGATCAACCACCCAGCCAATGTTTCTGGATAATACAGTTTCAAAATAGATGTCATTCTCAGTTGTTCTATATCCCACATCTTCAAGTTTAGTTCTTCCGTAGATAACACTTAATCTGTTTTTCCACTTCCATGAATGATCTTTTAAAACTGCACCAAGCGTAGTGTACGCAGAATATGCTAATGAGTTTGAACCGCCTTGTGACCAGTTTACTAATGCCGTTTGACTAAGATTTAAACCGACAAATCCTATCATATTCCAGCCATCTACCAAAACAGAATCCGGAATATCCTGTGCAATAGAATTGAATGATATAGCTATTAACAAAATGAGAAGCAATTTTTTCATTATTAGGTACCCCTATAATGGATATTTGTTTATTGTATTTTTAAAAAATCAAATTGAAATGTCAAATACTTGTTCGACTTTAAAAGGAAAATCAAAGTAATAAAAATCATTATCTTCTTTTTTTACTTTGTCTTTTGTAAGGTAATATTCTTCAATAGAGGATTCCTTTAAATTCTTTTTGTAAGAAAGATAAAGTCCTTCTTCAAAATAATATTTAGGAAGCCTTATTATATTATGAGCTGATAAAAAAGCCATATCAATCCCAACTTTTCTGATCATACCATTCCGATTTACTTTAAGATATATTTTTCGCATTTTCCTATCGTTTTAGAACAAAATTACTTATAAAGACTGTAATCTAAAAACTTTATGATTGGCATAAAAAGAAATTTATCCAAGAGAATTCTTTTATTTATAAAGTTTATATTTGCTTATCAAAAACAGGATTTATTGATGAAATTATTTCTTATTGTTCTATTTTCATTTTATACTATCTGTTCTCAGATAACATTTTCACAGGTGGAAAACGTTCCTATCACTAATGGAGTTTACTTTTTTCTAAAAGAAATGAAAGTAAAAGGAATAATTTCTTTCATCCGTGAAGATGATCCCGTTTTATCTAGATTTGAGGTGAAAGATCTTCTAGAAAAAATAAATGCACAACAAACAGATCTAAGTTTAACAGAAAAAAAACTTTTAAATAAATATAGATTTGAATTTTCCGATTCAATTGACCCTGATAGTTCCACTCAGCTTATTAATCCGCAAAATGGATTTTTTACGGATCTTGATCAGATGGTAACGAATAAAGTAAAATATTTGTACGCATACCAGGAGCCAGAAAACAATATCTACTTTGAATGGCTTGGGCACTTTTATCATGGGCAGGATTTCTCTAAAGAAAATGCTGTTAATTCTGATCTTTACGATATCGGATTTAGAATAAGGGGAACAGTGTTTAATCATCTTGGATACAATTTAACTGTAATAAAAGGAGGAGTCAGTGGTGATGAAACTTTAGCAGAAGTTATTGAACCAAGATTGCTAACTAACTTTAAATGGTTAGAAAACACTGAGAACATCGGAAATTATGATTTTACTTACGGATATTTAAAGTATCATACAGAGCCTTACGAAGATATGGATATTAGTTTTCAACTTGGAAGGGAAGATATAACTTTAGGTTACGGCTACGGAAGCAAATTAATTCTCTCTGGTGATAACCCAACAATGGATTTTCTAAAATTTAATTTTGATTACGGGATAATAAGTTTTACTTCTTTACACGCATCAACAACAGGGTATTTTGGTTACACACCTGAGGAGCAATATACAAAGTACTATGCTCATAATCATCTAAAGTTAAAGTTTAATAATCTATTTGATGTTGGTATAGGTGAGACCATGATTTATTCGGGAAGGGGAATTGAGTTTGGTTATTTAGCGCCAGTAAATTTTTATAAGTTTATCGAAATGGCAATTCAGGATAGAGATAATGGAAATATTTATTTTGATCTTCAAACAAAATTTGTTAAAAATTTAGAACTGCAGGCAACATTCCTGCTTGATGAAAATATACTTAGCAATCTTGGTGATTTAGAAAAATACACAAACAAAACTGCCTACCAGTTCGGTGTATTTTGGTATAATCCATTTAATCTTAATGATCTTTCTTTGATAGCAGAATACACAAAAATTCGTCCTTACGTTTACACACATTTCAACATCCAAAATAATTATACTGCATTTGGTGCAAATCTCGGACACAGAATAGGACCAAATGCTGATGAGTTGATGTTTAGATCTAACTATAATTTTAATGAATGGCTGCGCTTTACATTCGAATATCGATACCAAAGATCAGGTGAAAACATTTATGCAGAAGATGGAACTCTAATAAAAAATGTTGGTGGTGATATTGCTCTTAGTCATGGTTATGTTCTTGAAACAGATCGTGCATACTTTTTAGACGGCGATAGAATTAATAATAATTTTTTTAGTCTGGGATTGAGAGTTGAACCGATTAGAGATTTTATTTTTGATATATCCTACAACCATAGTAATCAGCAAAACATCACAATGAATACATCCGAAAAATTATACTACGCACTTCTTAAATTTACTTTGGCATATTAAACAAAGGAGCAAAAATTATTCTGTTTTATTTAATACTTAGCAATTACAATCAATTGCTAAATAAAAATTATTAGTATGAATTGTTTTGAATTATAAAGTGAATCTCTCAATCGAGAAAAGAATAAAACCATTTCTAATAATTAGTAATATGAATTATTCTTAATATCATAAAATTATTAAAAAACTAATTATTGCTTACAGTTAATTATTGGAATGTAATTTGTTAGAAAAACTTGACAACTAATTAATTTATTCACATAAGGGGCTCTCTTATGAAAAATTTTATTTACTCTTGTTTTCTTGTTCTTACTGTTACTTCATTTTTATCAGCTCAAACACCTATAGCTAGGGTTGTTACAGAGTCAGTTAGCCCACATAGCCTTACAACACTAGGGCTTACAACAAATTCAGTTTCACCTGGTTTACCAGTTTTTGCAAATGGAACCTATATTTATCTAGCTGCAAAAGAAGTTGGTAGTAATCAGGTGGTTCTCACATCAGTTTTTAATCTTTTCCAGAGACCTGCAGGATCAGTAGCTGTTCTTGAAGA
The DNA here is from genome assembly GCA_038214015.1 of Ignavibacteriales bacterium. Classification (GTDB taxonomy): domain Bacteria; phylum Bacteroidota; class Ignavibacteria; order Ignavibacteriales; family Ignavibacteriaceae; genus IGN3. The sequence continues at coordinate 28,268 of JBBQSH010000021.1, forward strand.
TCTAGGAATTGCTCATTGGAAAGGTTTGAAAGCAGATCTTAAAGGTTCTTACAAGGTTGAAATAACCATCACAACTGCTAACGGAATTGATCAGGATACAGTAACTTTGTATTCTGGTGATTATGTTGGCGTTGGTGCTTTTGATGGCGTTCCTGCAGCTTTCCCAAGTTGTATGAGCTGCCATACCGGTCAAGCAGCTTTCAATGACATATATAGCAGATGGCAGGTCTCCGGACACGCAAACATTTTCAATTTTGAAATTGATAATGGCGCTGCATATTACAGCACATCGTGTATGAAATGTCATACAACCGGTTATGATCACAATGTAGTTGCATCAAATAATGGTTTTGATGATGTTGCTGCTGCTTTAGGTTGGGTTTGGGCTGGTCCACCAGCACCAGGTAAATGGGATGCTTTAAAAACCACCTATCCTGGTTTAGTTAAGTTTGCTACAATTGGCTGCGAAAACTGCCACGGTGCAGGAAGTAATCATCCTGGTGGTCAGCCTGGTTCAGAATTTGCAACTTTAGCTACTTATAGAGCTGGATCTTGCGCACAATGCCATGATGAGCCCTGGAGACATAACAAATTTGTTCAATATGAAAATTCAACACATGCTGACATCGTTTTTGAAACAACTACAGGTTCAAATGGCAATACAAACAATTTAAATGATTGTGCAAGATGCCACGATGGTAGAGTTTATATTCAGTTTACTCAAGGTTTATCAGGTACAATGCCTGGTAAGATTGACGTTAAGACATTAAAAGAAGAAAACTCTGTTGATGTAACTTGTCAGGTTTGTCATGATCCTCACGGAAATACAAATTATGCTTCCTTAAGACAATCTCCGGTATCATCAGATACACTTGGCAATGGATATGCATATACTGTTGGAGGAAATGGTCAAATCTGTATGGATTGCCATAAAGCAAGAAGAAATAACGTAAGCTATACTGCAGGTATCGTTTCAAGTGTCCATTGGGGACCCCATAGTTCAGTTCAGTCTGACAACTTTTTAGGAAAAAATGCTGCAGAATTTACATCACCATTCTTATCAAATTCTCATCAGTTTGCAATTACTGATGCGTGCGTTACCTGCCATATGGTTGCTACAACTGATACCGGCACAGTTAACAGAGATAAAGTTGGTGGTCACTCATTTAAAATGAAAAATGAAGACACTGGTTATGAGCATACTGCAGCTTGTACAAATTGCCATGGTCCCAAAAATTCTTTTGATGAATTTGAAGCAGCGATTGATTATGACGGTGATGGTTCCGTTGAAGATATTCAAAGTGAAGTAGATGGATTATTGGCAAATATTAGATTCTTATTGCCTCCTACTGGTGTAGATTCAATTGCTTGGGATATGATCCGTGATATGAATGATCTTACCATTAAAAAAGCATATTGGAATTATCAGTTGATTGGTAATGATGGCAGCAGAGGAATGCACAATTCCAAGTTTACTTTTAATGTACTAACCAAAACACTTTCTGCACTTGGTGGTGTAATTCCTGTTGAGTTAGTATCATTCAATGCTGCAGTTGGTAAGAATGGTGTTACGCTCTCTTGGGAAACTGCAAGTGAGTTAAACAACAGAGGCTTTGAAGTTGAAAGAAACTATGGCGGTACCTGGGCAACAATTGGTTTTGTTGAAGGTAAAGGAACGACTACTGAATACAACAAATATTCATATAATGACAATCCAAATACGTTATCATCAGTTTCTTACAGACTAAAACAAGTTGATTATAATGGACAATATAGTTATTCAAAAGTTGTAAATGTTGATTTCGGCACAATGCCAACAGAATTCAGTTTATCACAGAATTATCCAAATCCATTCAATCCTTCAACCTCAATAAAATTTGCTTTACCATTTGATAGCAAAGTTAAGGTTACAGTCTATAACATTAATGGTGAAGTAGTAAAAGTACTTGTTGATGGAGAGTATGCAGCTGGAGTACATAGTGCATTGTTCTCAATAAACAGTGGTAATGGTTTGTCCTCAGGTATTTACCTCTATTCAATTACTGCAGTATCAAATGATGGTAAATCGAACTTTGCACAAACAAAGAAAATGGTTCTACTTAAATAACCCCTGTGATTAGTTGGTTAGTAGTTAGTTAGACCTTAAGGGCTCGAATCAATTCGAGCCCTTTTTTTATTTTGCATTTCACAACTTATCATCACTTAATTCTATATAAAAAATCATTTATTCTAATTTCCAAGTTTTATAAAAATGATATATCAGTTATAAATCTATATTTTCTCTTAAAAGAGAATGGTTAGTGTACATTTTCCAATTGTTAATAAATATGAAGTAATTTTCTGCAAAAATCCTTAAAAATTGCAATATTTTAGGCAAAATTGGTTTGGAATACCTTTTGGTATAACTGAGTAGAATATAACTTATTTAAATAGGACTCTATATGAAACAATCAATTATCACTTGTTTTTTAGTATTTGCTTTCGCAACAATTATAATGGCGCAAGCACCTACTGCTAAAATCAAAACAGAACCCGTGTCTTCAGAAACCCTAACAAATTTAGGACTCACTACTAATTCTGTTTCCGCTGGATTACCAGTCTTTGCAAATCAAACATATGTTTACTTATCTGCAAATGATGTTGGCGGATATTTACCAGTACTTACATCTTCATTCAATTTATTCCAAAAACCTGCTGGTTCAAGCGCCACCCTTGAGGATATTAGTGTTACCAACTGGGTAGGACTTAAAGCTGATGTTAAAGGTGCTTATAAGATTGAGCTTACTATCACTACTGCTAATGGTACTGATCAGGATACTTTAACAGTTTACTCAGGTGATTATGTTGGCGTAGGAAATTTTGATGGTGTTACCGCTGCTTTCCCAAGCTGTATGAGCTGTCATACAGGTCAACCTGCGTTTGATGGAATTTATGCTACTTGGAAAGAGACTGGACATGCAAATACATTAAAGAAAGCAATGGATACCTGGTCATTCTTCAGTACAAGCTGTTTGAAATGTCATAGTACAGGTACCGATTATAATCTTGTAGCAGCAAATAATGGATTTGATGATGTTGCTGCAGCATTAGGCTGGGTTTGGGTAGGTCCACCTGCACCAGGTAAATGGGATGCATTTAAAACTGCATATCCAACTGCTGTTAAATTTGCAACAATTGGCTGCGAAAATTGTCACGGTTCAGGAAGTAACCATACAAGTTTCCAACAAGTCGGTTCGGAGTTTAAAACAATGGCAACTTACGAAGCTGGAGTATGTAATCAGTGCCACGCTGAAAGTCAGGGAGTTCAATACGAAAGTTCACTTCACTCTGAGGCATTGTGGTCAAATTCATTTGCACAAGGTACTTCATCACAAAACAATAGTTTAAATAATTGTATTCGTTGTCACGATGCAAAAGGTTATATAAACTTTACTGAAGGTGAAGTAACAAATACAACAGGAATGAAAAGAGCATCTCATATATCTATTACTTGCCAAACCTGTCACGATCCTCATGGCACCACTAACGAATATAATTTAAGAAATTCACCAGCTTCTTCTGATACTTTAGGCAGTGGATTTGCGTATACAGTTGGTGGCAAAGGACAGCTTTGTATGGATTGTCATAAAGCAAGAAGAAATAATGTTACTTATCAAAATACAAATATATCTTCTTTCTGGGGACCTCATCATTCAGTTCAGACAGATAATTTCTTAGGAAAGAATGCTTATGAGTTTTCAGGAGCATATCAAACTAATATACATCAAAATATTGTAACTGATGCTTGCGTTACTTGCCATATGACCACACTTCCTGATACATCAGTTACCAATGCTAATAAAGTTGGTGCTCATACATTTAGACTTGAGAATCCTGAAACTGGCTATGAACTTACAGGAGCATGTGTAACCTGCCATGGTCAAAAAAGTTCATTTGATGATTTTATGGCTTCAACTGATTATGATGGTGATGGTACAGTTGAAAGCATTCCTGCTGAAGTACAAGGTGCTTTAAGAAATATCAGAATTCTTCTCCCTCCGGTTGGTGCTGATTCGATAGCATGGCAGGATATTAAAGCAAGTGGTGATTCAGTTTTATATAAAAAAGCATATTGGAACTATCAGTTGATAGCATATGATGGAAGTAACGGAATGCATAACTCTAAATTTGCATTTGATGTATTAACACAAACACAAAATGCATTAGGTTTTGTATCAGTTGAAGATGAACCAACAAATATGATTACATCCTATACTTTATCACAAAATTATCCTAATCCTTTTAACCCGGCAACCATAATAAACTTTACGCTTCCTGAGCAGACGAATGCCAAAGTTATTATTTTCGATGCTTTAGGAAATCAGATCGATGTTATTGCTGATGGAGTAAAATCTGCTGGTTCTTACAGCGTTAAATGGAATGCTTCAAATAATGCATCAGGTATTTATTTCTACAAATTAGAAACAGATAATTTCGTTCAAGTTCGTAAAATGATCTTAATGAAGTAACTAAAATTTATGATTAGTTGGTTAGTAGTTAGTTAGATCTAAGAGGGCTCAGGAAACTGAGCCCTCTTTTATTTTAAATATATTTTTGAATGCAATTTATTTTGAATTTTATTTGAGGATTCAATAGAAATTAATTTAAATTTCAGTATGATAATTCATCAATTTTCATTGGTAAACACTATGAAAAAAAATATTTTCTTTTTCGGTATGCTTAGCTTTTATTTTTTACACCAATCTCAATTTGCCTCAGCACAAGTATTTATAAACCAAGCTGGTTATTTACCAGCACTACCGAAAATATTTTATGCATCAGTTTCTGCGGATAGTTTTTATATCATAGAAACCTCAACTGAAAATATAAAACACCGAGATGAACTCTACTTTTCAACTGCCAACGATCCTGCCACTGGTTTAACACTTTACTCAGGTGATTTTTCGAATTTAGAAACTATTGGAAATTATTTTATTCTTCTAAGTAATGGAGATTCTTCACTTTCATTCCCTATCGCTCAAACTGTTTATGATGATGTGTATAAAAAATCATTAAAAGGATATTACTTTCAGCGTTGCGGAACCGCTCTGTTGCAGCCTTTTGCAGGTGTTTATTATCATTCAGCTTGTCATCCCGGGGATGGTTTTTATCATTCATCAACAGGTCAGTCGGGCTTTAGACCAACGACAGGAGGCTGGCATGATGCAGGAGATTATGGAAAATATGTTGTTAATTCGGGAATTACAGTTGGTACTTTACTTTTAGCGTATGAAAGTTTTCCAGAAAAATTTGGTCAGGATAATTTAAATATTCCTGAAAGCGGAAATGGTGTCCCTGATTTATTAGATGAAGTTAGATATGAACTTGAATGGCTTCTTAAAATGCAAAATGAAAATGGTGGAGTATATTTCAAAATCGCAAAAGAACAATTTGAGTCATTCATAATGCCACAAAATGATTCCGGTATAAGATATATTCATGTTCTTTCGAGTACTGCAACAGGTAACTTTGCTGCTATGATGGCAAGAGCCGCACGACTTTATCATTCTATTGACTCAACTTTTTCTAACAAGTGTTTAAATGCTGCTACACTCGCTTGGAGTTTTTTAATTTCTAATCCCGCTATCGTTCCTACTGGTGGATTTAAAAATCCAACCGGAACAGTAACCGGTGAATATGGCGATACAAATGATTCCGATGAAAGATTATGGGCTGCTGCAGAATTGTACGAAACAACTGGTCTTTCTGATTATCATAACTATTTTATTACAAATTATACTTTGGGAGGAATTATTTCAGGTGCAATGTCCTGGAATAAAGTTAAGAATCTTGCTTTGCTAACCTATCTTAAGAGTTCTCAAACCGGCGCATCTCAAACAGCAAAGAATCAAATAAAAAATAGTTTGGTAAGTTATGCAAACACTCTTTTGAGCAGAGCAAGCACGAACGGTTTTGGTGTTACTATTAATCCTGGTGAATATTATTGGGGCTGTAACTCGGATGTACTTAACAAAGCACTTCTGCTTATTTATGCCTATGAACAAACAAATAATAATTCTTATTTTCAGATAGCTTTGATGCAATTAAATTATATCCTTGGAACAAATGCACACAATATTTCTTTTATCACAGGTGTTGGAACAAATTCAGTGATGCATCCGCACCATCGTCCATCTGTAGCTGATGGAGTAGTAAATCCTGTCCCGGGATTATTAGCCGGTGGTCCAGATCAATATTTAAACGATCCGGTTCTGCAATCTCATTTTAACAGTTCAACACCACCCGCACTTTGTTATATCGATGATGTTGGAAGTTATGCTTCAAATGAAATAGCAATTAACTGGAATGCTCCACTAGTATTTGTTTCGGGTTATTTTAATGCCGAGGGTTTAACTTCCGTTGGTGATCAAGGTTTCAATTCAATACCAGACAAATTTGAACTTGAGCAAAATTATCCAAATCCATTTAATCCCAGCACAAAAATTGCCTGGCAGTCACCAGTTAGCAGCTGGCAAACTTTAAGGATTTATGATTCACTAGGTAAAGAAATTGCTACACTGGTCAATGAGTATAGAGATGCAGGTAGTTATGAAATTGATTTCAAAGTAGGTCAGGACTACAGTCCTGACATTGCAAGTGGAATATATTTCTATAGGTTAGAGATAGGAGATTATTTATCAACAAAAAAAATGATTCTCCTCAAATGAGTTGAAAATAATTATGGCAATAAATTCTGTTTAACTTCTTCGTTTATCCATCCTGAAAAGGGAGTTGTTA
>JBBQSH010000022.1:0-31795 GCA_038214015.1 Ignavibacteriales bacterium
TATTGATCGATACAACGAAGAAAGATACAGGGAAATGATTGGTTTACTTGAGCATCCTGATAAAATTAAACTAACACGTAAAACTGTTATTCCAACTTTTATTAATAACGCTATTAACGATTTAATCTCAATTACGGTTTAGCAATGATCCCTGAAATCAGAAAAAAGTTTAACAATGATTTTTCAGAAAAAATTTATCAGGAATTTTTAGGCGATTTAAATTCTATTCTAAAATATCCTGTTGATTTTCGTGTTTGTGAAACTCCCCTGTTTTTAACAAGGGAATTAACAAGCGAACTTTTAAAAGCTTGTGATGATGTAATCGTTCAGCTTCAGCAGGAAGATTTTTTGAATAGATCTGAAGCCGCAATTCCAGCACACTTAAAAGTTCCCAACGATTTTGAACATCCGCCATTTTTGCAGTTGGATTTTGCAATAACAAAAAATGGAGAAAAATTTTGGCCAAAGTTAATCGAGCTTCAGGCTTTTCCTTCGCTCTATGGTTACCAGGCCTATCTTAATGATATTATAAGAAAACATTTTGATATTCCCGTTGGTTTCCACAGCTATTTTAGTGGACTTAATAAAGTTGCATACATAGGTTTACTAACAGACATTATCGTTGGAAATCACGATCCTGAAAATGTAATTCTTCTTGAAATCGAACCAGAGAAACAAAAAACAAGAGTTGATTTTGCTGCGACAGAAGAATTAACTGGAATTACAACTGTATGTTTATCAAAAATAAAAAAGCGCGGCAAAAAACTATTCTATGCTAAAGATGGCAAAGACATTCAAGTAAAGCGAATTTATAATCGTGTGATTTTTGATGAACTTGAACGTAAGAATACAAAATTTGATTTTGATTTTAAAGAAGAGATTGATGCTGAATGGGCTGGACATCCTAATTGGTTTTTTAAAGTGAGTAAATTTTCTTTACCGATGTTAAAAGGTAATTATGTCCCCGAATGTTATTTCTTAAATGAGATTGATAAGTATCCCGAAAATCTGAATGATTTTGTTTTAAAACCTCTCTTCTCTTTTGCAGGACTTGGAGTTGATGTTGACGTTACCAAAGAAAAACTTGATGCAATAGAAAACAGAAGCAATTACATACTTCAGCAAAAAGTTGAATACGCTCCTTTGATTGATACTCCCGATGGTTTTTCAAAATCTGAAATAAGAATGATGTTTTTGTGGGAAAACAAAAATGAAAAACCGATACTTGTAAATAACCTAATCCGCACAAGCAAAGGAAAAATGATGGGTGTGGATTTTAACAAGAACAAAACTTGGATTGGCTCCAGCATTGCTTATCATCCCTAAGTGATTAGCCAAGACTTGAAAAATAAATCTATCGAAATACTTCCTTAAATAATTTTTCCTTATTTAGCTTAGATTGCCATTTACGATGACGTTTAACAGACTCTGTCCTCTTCTGGTTAGCTATGGAAAGAAATCTGCTTGTTTCTAATGGACCTAGCTTTTCTGTTAACAACATTATGGCTTTCTTAAATAATTCTTCTTCGTTGATATATTCATTTGTTTTCATTTCATATCCTCTTTAATACAAAATTCTACCGGGTTAACAACTTTTATTGATTTAGTTATTTTTTTACTACGTTTTTCAAATTTATCATCGCATGTAATTAGAAAATCTGATGATTGTTCAGCAAAAGCTAAATGTACTGCATCAGCTGTGCCTAATTTTAATGAGATTAATTCTTCAGCTCGTTTTTGTGCTTTACCAAAATCATATTTGAAATTTTTACTAAACTCATCCAACAGATGGATAATTTGAATCCTTTCCTTAATATCTTCAATGCTTTCCAATTCTTTTATATGCATTGTTGAAGTTACCATTTCGTATTTCCCTATTTGAATAGCATTTAGTATAAGAAAGTAGGCATCTGTTTCCAGTCTAATCCTCATATCATTCTGATTATCAAATGGACGGCACAACGTGCAAACATCAAGATATAATTTATTCATTCAAATTAATTTTAAAGTATTAAAACTGATCTATTAGCAATTACAATATAATAATTTTTTTAATTCTAAATCCATTTTATAATTATCCGCACAAGCAAAGGTAAAATGATGGGCGTTGACTTTAATAAAAACAAAACGTGGATTGGTTCTAGTATAGCTTACCATCCTTGATTTTATTTTGTAAGGAACGAACTCCCGTTCGTTCCTTGAACTTTATTTTTACATTCGGATCTATCAGGAGATCGATCCCTACAATTAGCAATCATTTTATACTTATTATTTATTATATTTCATATCAAATCATTGTTGTTCTGTTCAAACTTTAACCTCTAGTAAAACATTATGATTACTTATTATTTTCACGTTACAAAAGATTCAAGAATTAAATACGCGCTTGAAGAAAATCTTTTTGCATTGCAAGGAAATCTTGTTATTTCGGATTTCCGTTCAGCAAGATTGTTATCAGAAAAAATAAATACCGTTAGAAGAGACGAGGGTAAATTTGAACTGCAGGTAACTGCCGGACAAATAAATGTACTTGGTTTGCTTCACGAAATTTTCCATCTGCTTATCCGCAAGTATGAAGAAACAAATAATAAAAGTGTATTTAAAAACGGAATAGATTATTTGAAAAATAAACTTACAGCAGATGAATTAGACAAAACTCTTTTAAAGTTTGTTGAGGAATTTCCTCCGCTTCCGGTTTATCAAAACAAAGTAAAGGCAATTGAATATCTAAAAGGAAAAACGGAAACAAAGGAAAACCGTGAGATAATTCTTGAAGAACTTATTATATTAAATCTTGAAAATATCAATCCGGCAACACATCAGCTAAAAGAATTTTACACAGATGAAAAGCTTGCAAAAGAAACAAATTACAAAGAAATAATCGAGCAGACAGAATTATTCTTTGAAAGTGAGCCGAAGATTGGCGGATTTAATTTAATATCATTCCTGCGTAAGCCTATAATTCAAAGTCCATATAACATCGAAGAGCAGCTTGATTTTATTCGTTCAAACTGGAATGTTTTTATTGATGATGAAATACTTGATAAAATACTTTCCGGTAAAGATCTTATTCACGAAGACTACAAATTATTTGTACAGCACGGAGGTGGAGAAAAAGGAACGCCGCCTGTTCCCTCTTATGAATTTGATCACAAATATTTTGAATCATTAAAATCAAAACTTAAAGAAGGTAAAAAACTTTCGCCGGAAGAATTTGAATATTATCAACTTGAAGTAAATCGATTTACGGTTGATATTGATTGGATGCCTCGTGTTGTGATGATTGCAAAAAATGCTTTTGTCTGGCTGCATCAGCTTTCAAAAAAATATGGCAGAGAAATAAAAAGGTTGGATGAAATTCCTGATGTAGAACTTGATACTCTCGCTCGATGGAATTTTACCGCACTGTGGCTAATCGGAATCTGGGAAAGAAGTTCTGCATCGAGAAAAATAAAACAGATGATGGGAAATCCTGAAGCAGCATCTTCAGCTTATTCTTTGTATGATTATGTTATTGCAAATGAACTCGGTGGAGAAGCAGCTTTCGAGAATTTAAAAGCTCGCGCCTGGCAGCGTGGAATAAGATTATCAAGCGACATGGTTCCGAATCATACTGGAATTTATTCTAAATGGGTTACAGAAAAACCTGAGTACTTTATTCAGAACAAAGTTCCACCATATCCTAATTATAAATTTACGGGTCCAAATCTTTCTGATGATAATCGGGTTGAAGTAAGAGTTGAAGATCAATACTATTCAAAAACAGATGCTGCTGTTGTGTTTGAACGATTGGATAGTTTCACTGGAGATCGCACATATATTTATCACGGTAACGATGGAACAAATATGCCGTGGAATGATACAGCTCAGTTAGATTTGATGAAGGCAGAAGTGCGTGAATCTCTGATTCAAACAATTATGCATGTTGCGCGCAAAACTCCAATTATAAGATTTGACGCTGCAATGACACTAGCCAAAAAACATTTTCAAAGATTGTGGTTTCCAATTCCTGGTTCCGGTGGTGCAATTCCTTCTCGTGCTGATTATGCAATGACACGTTCACAATTTGATGCAATTATGCCAGAAGAATTTTGGCGTGAAGTGGTGGACCGAATAAATGCTGAAATGCCTAACACACTTTTACTTGCAGAAGCCTTCTGGCTGATGGAAGGATATTTTGTTCGAACACTTGGTATGCATCGTGTTTACAACAGTGCATTTATGCATATGTTTATAAAGGAAGAGAATGAGAAATACAAATTGTTAATCAAGAACACGCTTGCTTTCAATCCCGAAATATTAAAACGCTATGTAAATTTTATGAGTAATCCTGATGAAGAAACTGCAATAAATCAATTCGGTAAAGGCGATAAATATTTTGGTGTTGCAACAATGCTTATAACGTTACCGGGACTTCCAATGTTTGCACACGGACAGGTTGAAGGATTATCTGAAAAATATGGAATGGAATACAAACGTGCATACTACGATGAATTTACAGATGATAATTTAATTGTCCGGCATGAAAAAGAATTATTTCCGTTAACAAAGAAAAGGCACTTATTTAGTCAGGTTGATAATTTTGAATTGTATGATTTTATTGATCCGCATGGTATTTGCAATGAAAATGTTTTTGCATTTACAAACAGAAGCGGAAATGAAGTATCACTCGTTATCTATAACAACTCTTATAGCGAAGCCGTTGGTACAATAAACGGCAGTTGCGAACGTGCTTATGGTGAAGAAGGCAGAACAAGTACAACCACGATTGATAAATCATTAGGAATAAATTCAGGTTATGGATTTTACTACATCTTTAAAGATTACATTCAGCAATTAGAGTTTATTGTTTCAGGTTCAGAAATAAGCTCGGCTGGTTTTTTCTTTCACTTAATGGGTTATCAAAGAAAAGTGCTATTGGATTTCCGGGAAATATTTGATGCTGATGGAAGATATAAAGTACTTCACGATCAACTGAATGAAAGAGGTGTATATTCAATCGAGCTTGCTTTAAGTGAAATGAACCTCGCACCATTCCATAATTCTCTGATTCATCTTTTTACCTCCATTAAGCTTAGCAGATTGCTTTTAGCGTTAGATATTTTTAACAAAGAAGAGATTAAAATTCCTGAGGTGGATGAAGAAGTATCGCGAATAATTAGCAATCTTAGCAAAATAAAATCATTAAATACTTCGCAATCGGAATTGATTATTAAAATCCAATCTGATATTTCTTCATTTAAAGATTTTAATAAATTATTATTAGAAATTTCAACAACTAAACGACCTGCAAAATGGATTGGAGAAGTTAAATCAATTTTATATCCTGAAAATGATATAGAAAGAAAAAAGATATTATCTTTTCTATTGTTAAATAGAATTCTATTCAGAATATTGAAATCAATAAATAGTACAGATTCAAAATCTATTTCCTTTGATGAACTTTTAATATGGAAACCTTTGTTTGAAATTTATGGTTTCTTAAGGTATGATGATGTGAGTAAGAGCTATGAATTAACTAAGGTTTTATTTGATTCTGATTTTTCTCTAGCAGATAATACTGATGGATACTTTATAAAAATATTTGAGAAAGATATTATTGCTTTTTTTGTTCAGATAAACGAATATGAAAACCTAAAATATTTTAACAAAGAAAGAATCGAAGATCTTGTAAAATGGCAGTTTATAATTTCTTGCACCGAACTTATTTCAATAAACATTGTTAAAAGTAAAGTTTCTAAAAAAGCTTTTATTGATTCTTTAAAAACTGCTTATGATCATTACTCTAGAATAACTCAGAAAATATTGGAAAGTGAATACAAAGTTGAAAAATTAGTTGCTATAGCTGAAGTTAAAATTGCTAAAAAAATCGAATCAGCAAAAAAAGTACTGCCTAAAAAAATTACACCAAAGAAAAATACTGTGAGCAAGGTAAAATCAAAAAAAGATATAAATAAAAAAGAAAAGCCATCGAATAAAACAAAGAAAAAATAACAGTTAAAAAACCAAAAACTAAAAAGAAGGCAAAAACGTGATTCGAAAATTGAAAAACATACTTTTACTTGTGATAATTGTGCAGATGACTAATTTTGCACAATACGATTTTGAGGTTGCATTTCCGAACTTAAATTTCTCTAGTGCTCTCGATCTTCAAAATGCTGGTGATGGAAGTAACAGATTATTTGCAGTAGAACGAGACGGCAGAATAAAAGTTTTTGAAAATCAAACTAACGTTAATACGACAAAACTTTTTCTAGATATTACCGATCGCGTAACCGCAGGTGGTGAAACGGGATTGCTTGGTTTAGCTTTTCATCCGGATTATGAAACCAATGGTTACTTCTATGTTAATTATACAGCGCCAAGTCCACTTCGAACAATTATATCTCGCTTTAGTGTATCATCTGCAAATCCAGATTCTGCTGATAAAAACTCAGAACTGATTTTGCTTACATACAACCAGCCATATTCAAATCACAATGGCGGATGTGTAGCATTTGGTCCGGATGGAAATCTATACATTGCATCCGGTGATGGTGGCTTAGGCGGAGATCCAGATAGTAATTCACAAAATATTACAAATTTGCTTGGTAAAATATTCCGTATTGATATTAATAATCCTCAGCCACCGGTTAATTACGGAATTCCAGCAGATAATCCTTTTATCGACAGCACAAATGTCAACGTTCGAAAAGAAATTTATGCATGGGGATTGCGTAACACCTGGAGATTTAGTTTTGATCCTGTTACGGGTTGGCTGTGGGCTGGTGATGTCGGACAGGATACTTATGAAGAAGTTGATATTATTCAGAACGGAAAAAATTACGGTTGGAGGTGCTACGAAGGTAACCATCCCTATAATTTGAGTGGATGTAATGGCGTATATGAATCTCCTATCTGGGAATATCCACATTCTTCAATAGGAGGTTATTCTATTACAGGTGGATATGTTTATCGTGGTCAAAATGTACCTGAACTGTACGGCAAATATATTTATGGTGATTACGTAAGCCGACTTGTTTGGGCTTTGGAATATGATGGAAGTAATCCAACTGTAAACTCACAAATAACTCAAGCACCAAGTTCAATAACTTCTTTCGGTGTTGATGAAGATCAAGAATTGTATCTTGTTTCATTCAATGGAAAGATTTATAAATTTATTCCAAGTGTAGTTCCGGTTGAGTTAATTTCTTTTAATGCAATAGTAGAAAATGGTAAAGTTAGACTTAATTGGTACACAGCATCTGAAACAAATAATGCAGGATTTAAGATTGAAAGAAGTAATGACGGCGCAAATTATGAAGAAATATTTTTTATTGGCGGAAATGGTACAACTACCAACATAAATGTTTACAGTTATTTAGATGAATCAGTCAATTCAGGTGTTTACTACTATCGACTTAAACAGGTAAATTTTGATGGGTCTTTCGAATACTTTAATGTTATTACTGTTGATTTGGGAATTCCAGAGAAATTTATACTAGAACAGAATTACCCAAATCCATTCAATCCTAAAACCGTAATAACATTTAAAACTCCGGCTGAAGGACAGATTTCGCTTAAAGTTTATGATGTTCTGGGAAATGAAGTTGCAACATTATTGAATGAACAAAAACCAGCAGGAAGCTACGATGTTGAATTGGATGCCTCACAATTTACAAGTGGAATATATTTTTATAAATTAACTTCAAGCACTTTTAGTTCTACAAAAAAAATGATAGTTCTTAAGTAATATTCTTTTCTATTAATATTTGAATTAATTCTTATGGCTCAGAAATGAGCCATTTTTTTGTTTATAAAGATAGATTGACATTCATAGCGAAATGAACTAAAATTAATTAACTAATTTTAGCTGATTTTGAAATGTTAAGAACTTATTTCTATCGGCTTACTCCCAAACACTCCTTTTCCAAGAGATCACAATTCTACAATCAATTAAAAAACCATTTCTTAACAAATTATTTTATAACTTTTTTATGAGGTCGTTATGAAAAAGTCTATTCTATTCCTTATTTGCTCTTCGTCTATACTATTTTTTTCAATATCAATTATTGCACAAAATATTCAAGTGCACGATATGATTGGTAAAAAACAAAATGATGTAATAAAAAAATACGGAAATCCTGTTCATAAGGATAATAGTGATCCATCTATGATGTGCATGTTCTATAAAACAAATATTAGCACAATGATTTTTGTTGCAGATGCAAATGGTATATATCAGGCTGAAGCTACAAAAACTTTGGATACTGAAAAGGATACCAGAAAAGAAATCGATATGTTTATTTCATCATCTTTGGAAACCGGATTTATTGTTGATACTGTTACAACTTCAGATTTTCATTTACACAAAAAAGGCACAAAAGTAGATTTACAGATGAATGAAAATAAACTATCTAAGAAATTTGATATAAGAGTTAAAGCTAATAAGGTTGAAGATTAGACTCGATTGATATTCTAATTCAGTAATTCTTAATATATCATTCAAGGAATTTTTTTGCTGCAGCGGCGCAATTCTCACCATCAATCGCAGCAGAAACAATTCCGCCCGCATATCCAGCACCTTCACCGCAAGGAAACAAACCTGTAACATCGATGTGCATTAAAGTTTCTCTGTCTCTAGGGATTCTAATTGGTGAGCTTGTTCTTGTTTCAACGCCTACGAGAACAGCATCTTCGGTATAATACCCAGGCATCTTCTTGTCAAAATCGAATAATGCTTTTCGCAGTCTTGATGAAATAAATCGAGGAAGTTCTTTGTGTAATGGCGCAGATGTAAGTCCAGGTATGTATGAGCATTTTGGTAATGATGATGAAACTTTTTCTGCTACAAAATCTGTAACACGTTGTGCGGGTGCGCTTTGTGTTTGATTTGCAAGTTCAAATGCTTTCTGTTCAAGTTCTTGCTGTAACATTAAAGCTGCAAACGGCTGAAAGCGTTCATACTTCGTCCATTCTTGCTCTGATACCTCAACAACAAAACCGGAATTTGCAAAAGGAGAATTCCTTCTTGATAAAGACATTCCATTCACAACAATTTCCCCGGGCGATGTGGCGGCGGGAACAATAATTCCACCAGGACACATACAGAATGAATACACCCCCCTTTCCTCAACATCTGTAACAAGTGTATAACTGGCAGAAGGAAGGTTAGGATTTTTTTCTTTTGTATGATATCTTATTTCATTAATTAATGCCTGCGGATGTTCGATTCTAACACCCATAGCAAATGGTTTAGGATCAATTCTAATTTGTTTTTTATTTAGTAAATAATAAATATCTCGTGCTGAGTGTCCGGTTGCCAAAATTACTGCATCTGCAAATATTTCTTGTCCAGAATATATTTTAACTCCAATAATCTTTCTATCATTTAAAATAAAATCATCAACTCTGGAATCGAAATAAATCTCTCCACCATTATCAAGAATTGTTTGTCTTATAGCTGCAACTATTTTGGGAAGTCTGTTAGATCCAATATGCGGATGAGTATCAATCGCAATTTCAGGATCTGCCCCATGCTGAATTAAAATATCTATAATTCTACTTACATCGCCGCGCTTGGTCGATCGGGTATAAAGTTTACCATCACTGTAAGCACCTGCACCGCCTTCACCAAAGCAATAATTGGAATCAGGATTTACAATATGATCTTGCTGAATAGCTCTAATATCTCGTCTTCGCTGCTGAACATCCTTTCCCCGTTCAACAATAATAGGTTTAATTCCAAGCTCAATTAATCTAATAGCAGCAAACATTCCGCCGGGTCCAAATCCTACAATAACTACTTTTTTATTATCGCCAACCGGATTGTAAGTAATGTGTTTTTTCTGTTCAGGTTTTTCATCAATATATACATCAACCAAAATTCTAAAAACAATATGTCTGCTTCGTGCATCGATTGATTTTCTAAGCGGAACAACTGAAGAAATTTTTTCTATGTCTAGATTAAGATACTGAGATGATTTAATTACAAGAATTTCGGGAATGTTTATTTCATCCGGAGATATTGCGAACTCTATTTGCCGTTTCATATTGTCCTCTAATTATGAGGAAGATGATTTAATTATGAATTACTACGATTTAACTAATTAAAAAATGGCTTTAGTTGATCCGCCATCAACCTGAATTGTAGTGCCTGTAATATAACTAGCTTTTTGTGATGCTAGAAAAACAACCATCGCAGCAATTTCTTCTGGACCTCCAAGCCTATTCATTGGAACATCCTTTGCCATTTCAACTAATATTTCTTCGTGAGATTTACCTGAGGTTTTTGCTCGATTAACTGCAAGTTCGTATAATCTGTGTGTTAAAGTATAACCTGGTGCAACATTGTTTACTGTAATATTTTTATTCCCAAACTCGTTGCTTAATGATTTTGCAAATCCAGTTACACCAGCACGCAGAGAGTTTGAAAGCATTAAATTATGAACTGGTTGTTTTACAGCTATGGAAGTTATGTTTACAATTCTGCCCCACTCCTGCTCAATCATTTTTGGAATAACAAGATTAGAAAATCTAACCACGCTTAACAAAACTTGTTTAATCGCCTGATCCCAATCTTCCTCTGAAAGGTCCCGGAAAAATCCGGGGATAGGTCCGCCGCAATTGTTAACCAGTATATCAACTTTACCAAAATGATTTTGGGCGGCATCGTAAAAATTTTCAATATCCTTTTGCTGATTTAAATCGCATACACCCCAGAATGGTTCCGTATTAAATTTATTTTTTATATCCCGAGAGGTTTCAATCAAGACTTCTTTTGTTCGGGCACAGATTGCAATGTTACAGCCTTCTTCGGCTAAAGCTTCTGCCACTGCTTTACCAATCCCTGTGCTGGAAGCAGTTACTAAAGCTACTTTACCTTTGATTCCAAGATCCATAAATCAACCTCTGGAATTATTAATAAAAACTATTTTTGCATTTCAGAAACTATTTTGGCAGTATCAAGTGCAATAACCAGTTCTTCGTTTGTTGGAATTCTCATTACAGTAACTTTGGAATTTTTAGTAGAGATAATTTCATCAGCATTTTGATTTTTAAAATCATTTAAATGAATTCCTAAAAATTCCATTTCTTTACAAACCTCTTCACGTATTTCTTTTGAATTTTCACCAATTCCACCCGTAAAAACAAGAGCATCAAGACCACCCATAGCCGCAGCGTATGCACCAACATATTTTTTTATTCTGTAACAAAATATTTCAAATGCCCATTTGGATCTTTGCTGATTATCTTTAACTGCTGATAATATTTCCCGCATATCGCTACTCTCGCCGCTTATGCCAATCAAACCACTGTGTTTATTAAGCAAGGTATTCGCTTCACCAACTGTTAAACCTTCTTTACCCATAATATATAAAATTAAAGATGGATCAAGATCACCGCTGCGTGTACCCATTAACAATCCTTCAAGCGGAGTGAATCCCATAGTGGTATCCATTGATTGCCCGTTTTTTACCGCAGCCATACTGCAGCCATTTCCAAGATGAGCGGTTATAACTTTTAATTCTGTAATATCTTTTCCTAATAATTCTGCTGCACGATTAGAAACATAGAGGTGTGATGTACCATGGAAACCATAACGACGAATTTTATATTTTTTATAAAGCTCATAAGGGATTCCGTATAA
Organism: Ignavibacteriales bacterium; assembly: GCA_038214015.1. Taxonomy (GTDB): domain Bacteria; phylum Bacteroidota; class Ignavibacteria; order Ignavibacteriales; family Ignavibacteriaceae; genus IGN3. The sequence goes on from JBBQSH010000022.1 coordinate 11,630, forward strand.
ATAAGATTTAGGTGGCATATGAGAATGAAATGCTGTATCGAACACACCGCATTGAGGTGTATCCGGTAAAATTCTCTGGCAGGCCTGAATACCTTTTATGTTTGGCGGATTATGCAGAGGAGCAAGCTCAATATTATCCTGTAAAACTTTTACAACCTCATCTGTAATAAACACTGATCCGGAGAATGTTTCACCACCATGAACAACACGATGTCCGACCGCATCAATATCTTTCTTATCATCTATAACACCATGATTTTTACTAAGCATAACTCCAAGTACATACTCAACTGCTATTTGATGATCTAAAATTTCACCTGCAATTTTAATGTTATTACCATCGTATCGTTTATGAGAAAGAACTGCACCGGACATTCCTATTCTATCAACTAGTCCATTAGCTAATGCTATTTTTTTCTCTGTGTCAAAAAACTGATATTTAATCGAAGAACTTCCGCTATTTAGTACTAATACTTTCATAATATTTTATCCAATTTTACTTTAATATCCTCAAAAGAAATTAATTTAATTTGTTTCCTTGCTCATCATATTTGAAGATTCCTTCACCTGTTTTTTTACCAAGTTTCTTCTCACGCACAAGTTTTCTTATCATTGGATTTGGTCTATATCGTGGCTCGCCAAGAGTTTTCCACAAAGTTTCCATCCAGGTTAATACTTCATCCAGACCCATAGAATCAGCCATTTCAAGAGGACCATACTGAAAATTGTAACCGAGTTTTAATGCTGTATCAATATCTTTAGCAGTTGCAATTCCTTCAAGAAGAATATGCATTGCCTCATTTATTAAAGGAACAATAGCACGGGTTGTTATAAATCCTGGATACTCATAAACTTCAACAGGTGTTTTACCGATTCTGGAAGCAAATTCCTTAACCTTTAAAACTGTTTCATTTGATGTATGAAGACTTTTTACTAATTCAACCATTGGAATTTTTGGTACCGGATTTAGAAAATGCATTCCGATAACTTTGCTAGGCCTTGAAATTGATTCTGAAATATTTGTAAGACTCAATGTTGAAGTGTTTGAAACAAAAATAGCATCCGGATTAGCAATATTGTCGAGATATTTAAATATCTTTACCTTCAGATCATAATCTTCCTGAACAGCCTCAATAATAAGCTCACAGTCTTTAATCAGGTTAGCATCAGTTACCCATTTTATTCTACTAAATATTGCTTTTTTGTCGGACTTTGTCATCGCCCATCTTTTAATTTCTCTGTCAATATTTTCAGTAAGCTGCGCTTTAGCCTGCTCTAATCTAACTGAATCCAACTCAACTATTGTTACTTCTAAACCCATACCAGCGACGGTTTGGGCTATGCCTTGTCCCATTATTCCTGCTCCAATAATGGCAACATTATTAATTCTGTCGTCCTCGTTAGTTGAATTTGAAGATTCCAGTAAATCTTCCAATCTTAATTTTTCTTCCTGCATAAAAATCCTTAGTTAAAGTCGTCTTTTAAATTATAATATCAATTTCGTTTTGTAAACTTGAACAAGATAAATTTGTACCAATCATTTTTTAATCAATTAAATATTTAAAGTAAGATGATGGAGTTTTAAAATTATCATCCCCTGATGTTAAATATAAAACTGAATTGTGTTTGACCGGATATAAAACTTTTCTATTTATCTTCTTCATCTAACTGCTAAAGCGAATCAATTTTTCACATTCAAAATTAACAATAAAAAAGGGGCTGTCCAAAGGATGATTGATTATCAAAAAGTAAAATCTTCGACTTTCGACAAATCAAACTTTAAACAGCCCCTAACTAAAATAAATTTAATTATTTAATTAAAATTAGTTTTTTCATCTCTTTATGTAACAAACTGTTATTTTGATCGATAACCTCAAAAGAGTAGAAATAAATACCTGATGCGAAATTTTCTGCGTTCCAGTTTACAGAATAATTTCCTGCACTTTGAATTTTATTAAAGATCTCTTCAACTTCCTGTCCAAGTGAATTATAGATGCTGATTTTTACATTAGCCTCAACATTAAGCCAAAATTTTATGGTGGTAATTGGATTAAATGGATTTGGATAATTCTGTGAAATTGAAATATCTGTGGGAATGAATTCCACATCTACGGCTATAATATCTGAATACTCAAACGTTCCGTTATAATCTACTTGTTTTAATCTGTAAAGTACTGTTCCATTATAAGGTAAAGATTCAAAATCATCTTCGTAAAAATAATTTCTGAACTCCGTTATTGTACCTGCACCGGCAACGATGTCTAATTTTTCCCATTCCTGATTCTTAAACTTTCGTTCAACTTCAAAATGACTGTTGTTTGTTTCAGTAGCAGTTCGCCAGTTAAGTATAACTTTTTTATCTGTTTGATTTGCTGTAAATGATATCATCTCTACTGGAATACTGAAATCAACAAACGCCTCATAAACTCCTCTTCCGTGTGTACCTGCTCTTAACATTTGATTTGCGGGTGAATAATCAAGATGCATTACAACTGTATTTGGCATATCAGTGGATATCTCCACCCAATTGACGCCATCATTTTCTGTAACAAATACTCCTATATCGGTTGCTACAAAAAATGTGTTAGGATTTCCTGGATTGTTCGTGTGAACGTAGATATCATTTACGGGCGAGTCCGGCAGATTTCCACTGATAGATACCCAGTTTGTTCCTCCATCGGATGATTTATATACTTTACTTGTTCCAAACCCTGAGAATGTTAAAAACACCTGGTTTGGATCTGTAGGATATACTGAAACCGAAGTGATAGTTCGAGCCGGTAAACCAGATGTTACATTGGTCCAAGTCAATCCTGCATCTGTGGATTTGAATACAGAACTTACTGAGGTAGCAAACATAATAGATGGATTTGATTTACTAATTGCCATCTCTCTAACTGCAAATGTGCTATTTACATTTGCAGAAATTGCTGTCCAGTTTCCACCATTATCGGTAGAACGATAAACCTTTTGACGAGCTACATAGAATGTTCCTGATGTTATTGGATGAGCCAGAATTGGGGCCACCCAGGCTACACTCTCACCAGTATTTATTCCATTTGTAGCATTCTGCCAGCTTGAACCACCATTAGCTGTACGTACCAAACCACCATTTTGCGATTCACCTAAAATGTAATTTGAGTTGAAGGGATTGAAACATACTTCACCACCATCACCACCAAATGCTGCGGCCCAATTTAAAGTGGAATAAGTTTGTTGTGTTCCATTATCCTGTGTTCCTCCAAGAATTCGACTTGGTGTAAATGGACTTGCAGTAATTCTGTAAAACTGTGTAAGTGTAAGGTTTTGATTGTAGTTGGCAAAAGCGTCGCCATTATTTGTTGTTCTCCAAATACCACCATCATTACAAACAAAAAATGTATTTTCAATAGTTGGATGAAAGAAAAGATAATGTTGATCAACATGAACACTTCCGCCGGAATAACCGTTTGTGATATTCGTAAAGTTAGTTCCATCTGTCGATCTAAAAACATCAATAGTTCCAACGTAAACTTTGTTTGGATTCTTTGGATTAACTCTTATATATAAATCATACCATGCTTGCCCACCTTGATTTTGAAATTCTGACGAGGTGGTTAGTTGAGACCAGTTTGCACCATAGTTTGTAGATTTGTAAAGATTTACTGTGCTGCTGTAAACGGCTGCATACATATAAGCTGGATTTGTCAAACACAGATCAAAATGAGTTCTGGTCCCAGTTGCTAATCCGCTGCCATAAGCAAAAAAGGTTACACCTCCATCTATTGATCTCCGTAATCCATTACTACCGCCAACAGCAAAAGCTGTATCACCGGATGAAGTAAAAATAACATCATCAACTCTTCCTGATAAAATTTGTGACCATGAAGTTCCGGAATTTGAACTTCTGTACAATCCACTGTTCCCGAGGGCTGCAAGAAGTTGAGCACTATTACCCGGTCTGATCTTTAATCTGGAAAAATATGTTGATGTTGGCAAACCACTCGTAATATTTATCCATGTAGTTCCTGCATCTGTAGATTTTAATAATCCTCTTCCATAATAAGATACGCCGCTATAAGTGGCTTCACCTGTGCCGGCATAAACGATATTTGTATTAGTAGGATCGATTTCAATTGCACCCATCGACAAAGAAACTTGCTGATCAGTTAAAGGGATCCATGTAATTCCGGAATCAGTAGATTTCCATACCCCTCCATTTGCCGGGCCAATATAAATTGTATTTGGATTAGTTGGATCATAAGAACCAGAAACAATTCTGCTTGAAATATTTCCATATGAAAAATATGCGCCTGGTGTTGGACCAAGACTAACCCAGTTAAAAGTTGGAATATCAAAATTATTATCGGTTAATACCAATTGTTCGTTTGATTGTCTAAGATAATCTCTTTGATCTAGAGAATTTTTATATGCATCAGTCGGAATAAAATTATCCGGAAAAGCACGCTGCTCATAAAACCACCATTGACGCATGAATGAATTACGATTTTTAATTGCATCTGGCGCTTCAGTAAAAATACTTTGCGGTTTTAATAAATCTGTGTAGCGTTTTTGAGCCTCAACAGTACTTGATAAAAGTATAATACCTGCAAGTAGTATAATGAAAGTGAATTTAGTCATGATTTCCTCATATTTTTGATTGCATTAATATACAACAGAAATCATTCCAACAAATCAACAAATCAATAAATCTTTTTTAGTATTTTAATGACACAATTAAGTAAATATTACTATCCAAAATAAAAATTATTCCACTTGTTACTCATTTTAAATGGATGAATAATGAAGAGTATAGATGCCTTAAGTAAACATTTTGGTTATGAAAAGTTTAGACCTGGACAGCAAGAAATAATCGATGAAATTATTGGTGGGCATAATGTTCTTGCAGTTTTACCCACTGGTGCGGGTAAATCAATTTGCTACCAAATACCTGCTCTGATAAGTGATAATTATTCAATCGTCATTTCACCTTTAATTGCATTGATGAAAGATCAAGTTGATTCTTTAAATCGATCTTCTGAAATTGCCGCTTTCATAAACAGTACGCAGAGTTTTTATGAAACTGAAAAAGTTCTACAGGATATTCATTTTGGAAAAATTAAAATTGTTTATGTTGCACCAGAGCGGCTGGAAAATACGGAGTTTGCTGCAAGATTAAAAAACCTCAATCCTCAGTATTTATTTATTGATGAAGCACATTGTATTAGCGAATGGGGACATAATTTCCGTCCAAGTTATACCAAGTTAAAAGATTTTATCGAGTTTACCGGTATTAAAAAAATATCTGCTTTTACTGCTACTGCAACTCCGGAAGTTGTTAAAGACATAGTTAAACAATTAGGGTTGAAGAATGTAAAAGTTACCATAAAAGGATTTGAACGCGAAAATCTTTTTGTTAATGTTGAAATTACTAAGAGGAAAAGAGAACGATGTTTAGAACTTGTTCATCAATTCAAAACTCCAGCTATCATTTATACTTCATCTCGTAAAAAAGCAGAAGAGTTAGCTGAATATCTAAAAATAAATAAAATTAAATGCGAGTTTTATCATGCCGGACTTGATCCCATTATCCGAAAGAAAATCCAGGAAGATTTTATCGAAGACAGATTGCCTTTGATCATTGCGACAAATGCCTTCGGGATGGGCATCGATAAAAAAGATATTCGATTAGTTATTCATTTTAATTCAACCGGATCGATAGAAAATTTTTACCAGGAAATTGGGCGCGCAGGTAGAGACAGTAAAAATTCACATACTTTTTTATTGTATGATGACAGCGATGTTTACATTCATGAATATTTTATTTCTAACTCTTACCCCACAAAAGAGATTATTAAAAATATTTATAATGCAATTTGTGATTCAGCACAGATTGCAATTGGAATGAAATCCGAGAAACAAATATCTATTAATTTTCCTTACATAAAACTTCACACAAAACAAGATATATCAGGTGCAATTTTATATTCTGCATTAAAGTACTTGGAGGATGCCGGATACATCACTCTAAACTCTGCATATAGATCTCTCAATAAAATTAAAGTACTTTTTACTGAAACAAGATTAAAGAATTTTATAAAAGGCACATCAAATGAATTGATGAGAGATGTACTTTTATACTTTATAAGAAATTACGGTAAAGAAATTTTTTCAAAATTAATTGCAATAGATTTAACAGCATTGCAGTCGGAAACGGGATTAACAAAACAAGAAAGTATTGATACAATAATTAATCTTGAATTCCTTGGTATCCTTGAGTTTTCGAAAGCGGATGGAAAAGAATCGATTTCGCTGATTAAACCACGTGTAAGAACTGAAGATCTAAAACTGAATTATAAACTAATTAACGAGTTATACATTAGCTCAAAACAAAAATTAGACAAGATGGTAGATTTTGTTTATACAAATGATTGCAGGTTTTGCTATATCCTAAAATATTTTGGCGAGGATGCGAATAACTACAAGTGCGGTAAATGTGATAACTGTCTTAAGCAAAATGGCTCGAATGAGAGTTCTGTATCGTACATAAAAGAAAAATTAGAAGATCTGCTGAATGAAGAATTGTATGAACTGACAGAAAAACAAATTGCGGATATTTTGCTCGGCAAAGGTAAAATTCCTGAACAAAAAAATAATAAGTACTTTAATTCTTTAATACATTATAAGAAAGAAGACGTTGCGCAAGCTATTAGAATCTTAGTAAGTGAAAATAAAATTCAAGTAAAATCAGAAGGCAGGAATAAATTATATTTTACTTTAAAAAATAACATAACTCAAATTCAAGTTTCTGAAACGGTATCACCACACAAAAAAGGGTTTGAAAATAATATTGAGCTTTATCATGCACTAAGAGAATTAAGAGAAAAAGCATCTAAAAAGTTTTTGCAATCTGCTAGCATAATTTGTCCGGATAATATATTAGCTAAAATCTCACAGCAAAAACCAAAAACTAAATCTGAGTTATTTAGCATTCCTGGATTTAATGAGCGTATGTTCAACAAAGTGGGCAATGATTTTCTTGAATTAATAAATTCTTTTGAAAACGGTAAAGTTATTCCGGCAGTTTCGGCAGCGATTATTATTCCCCATAATATTCTTGAGACTTACAATCTTCTTCAAAAAAAATATTCGCTTCAGGAGATAGCAAAACTTAGAAAGCTTAACGAAGCTGTAATATCGATGCAGATTGAAACAATAATCGGATATTTACCAGAGACAGATATTTCATCAATAATATCCAAAGATAAAATGGATTTAATTAATGATAATTTTAAGAAGGGTAAAAAAGGGTTGAGAGAATTAAAGGAAGCACTTCCTAAAGATTTTTCTTATCCGCAGATCCGGATTGCTCTGGCAAAGATTTCACATCAATTTTCTTAGGCTTTGGTTTTAATCTTTCCATATAAACAATTACACTATCAAAAAAGGGCTGCCACCTCTCGGGATCAGCGTTATAATATTTGATAGTGTTGTCATAATCTTTTTCATTAACATTAAATCTCTTTAAAACTTCTTCTTTTATTTCTAACTGCGATGATGAAGTATCTTGCATAAAAATCATATCGGCATAAATCTTTATGAACTTTTTCTCTTCAATCGCTGGTTGTTTTTTGCAGGATAGTAAAACAGTAGAAATAGTTAAAATAAATGAAGCGAAAATTATTGAGTTATATCTCATTTCATTTTCTTACTAGCTTGAAATAAAATTTTCTTTTCGTGGTCATTAAGATTTTGATAACCCGACTGACTTATCTTATCCAGAATCTCATCAATCTCCGCCTGGTTTATTTCTGCATCTTCTTTATGATTAATATCATAATAATTTGCATCTTGAACATCATTATCGGTTTGAGATGTCCTACTGAATGGATTAGTAAAAATATCTCTTTTTGGTTTTGCCTTATGGTAAAAGGATTTATTGAATAGATTTTTAAGCGATACGTAACTATTCTTATCAAACATTATGTATAGAAATCCAAACAATGCTCCACCCAAATGAGCTAGATGTGCAACACCACTTGATGCGCTATCAACTGCAAGGAACTCAATCACGACTAAAAATCCGATTAGGTATTTTGCTTTTACCGGAATTAAGAAATAAAGGAAGATTAGGTTATCCGGAAAGAATAATGCGTAAGCTATTAAAACACCATAAACAGCACCGGAAGCACCAATAGTCACTGCCGGAGAACTACCAAGCATTGGTGAAACAAATAAATGTAAAAGTCCAGCACTTACACCAGCCAAGAGATAAAAAATTAAAAACTTTTTTGATCCAAAAACATCTTCAATACTTGAACCAAACATCCATAGAGCAAACATGTTAAAAAGTATGTGAGAAAAACCGCCATGCATAAATTGGTATGTGATTAATTGCCACACCTGAAAATTAAATGACTCACCTGCTGCATTAACTCCAGAGATCGGATTTAGTGCAAACCACTTATTTAGTAAATACCAGGCTGGATAGCCACCAAATGTAAAATTTTCCATAAGGAGTTGTATAAAAAATACAACTCCATTAATTATAAGAAGATTTTTAATAACAGGAGGAAAGGAAAAAAATCCTCCTCCCATTGCTCTTGGCCGATAAGAATTATTCAAACTGATCCTTAAATTATTTTACATCATTTAATGCAACAACACCCGGTAAAGCCTTGCCTTCAAGAAATTCTAATGAAGCTCCGCCGCCTGTTGAAACGTGTGATACTTTATCTTTTAATCCGGCTTTTGTAATTGCTGCTGCAGAATCGCCGCCGCCAATAACAGTAATCGAACCGGTTGCAGTTACATCTGCTAAGACCTGTGCAATAGCATTTGTACCTTTTGCAAAATTATCCATTTCAAAAACTCCCATTGGTCCATTCCAAACAATTGTTTTTGCATTTCTTAATTCATCTGAAAATAACTTAATTGTTTCAGGTCCAATATCCAATCCCATTTTATCAGCGGGAATTGCATCAACACTTACAACAGTTGAAGGTGAATCATTTTTAAATTCACTTACAACTACAACATCTATTGGAAGCAGGAATTTGATTCCGGATTTCTTTGCATTTGCTAAAACTTCTTTTGCAAGATCCACTTTTTCTGCTTCAAGCAAAGATGTTCCGATTTCTTTTCCTTGAGCTTTGTAGAAAGTGAAAGCCATTCCCCCGCCAACAAATAGTGAATCAACTTTGGTAAGGAGATTATTTATTACATCGATCTTGCCGGAAATTTTTGCGCCACCTAAGATTGCAACATAAGGACGTTTAGGATTTGTGATTGCTCCACCAAGATAATCAAGTTCTTTCTGCATTAAATATCCGGCAGCAGAAATTTTAATAAACTTAGTTACACCTTCTGTGGATGCGTGTGCTCTGTGTGCGCTTCCAAAAGCGTCATTTATATAAACATCACCAAGCTCAGCTAGTTGTTTTGCAAAAGCGGGATCATTTTTTTCTTCTTCCGGATGAAAGCGAACGTTTTCAAGAATTAAAACATCACCATCTTTCAGTGCATCAACCATGGCTTTTACTTCTGGTCCAACACAATCCGGTGCAAGTTTAACTTCTTTACCGAGTAATTCGCTTAAGCGTTTTGCTGTTGGTGCTAAACTGTATTTAGGATTTGGTCCGCCTTTTGGTCTTCCTAAGTGACTCATTAAAATTGCTCTGCCGCCATCGGCAATAATTTTTTTAATTGTTGGAAGTGATTCGGTAATTCTGATATCATCAGTAATATTTAAATTTTCATCAAGCGGAACATTAAAATCAACACGAACTAAAACGCGTTTTCCTTTAAGTTCTACTTTATCAATTGATAGCTTATTCATTTTTTCTTCCCTGGTAAATTATTTAAAAATTTTTATAGAATTATCCTAAACTTAGGTGGACACAACTATTAGAAATTGTTTAAAGTCATTTTGAAGTCCGCCGCGGCGGATTCGACTGAGAAATCTGATATTATAGAGTAAAAGATTTCTCCCTTCGGTCGAAATGACAAAAAGATCTAAACAACAGCGTAAAAAACTCACAGTAATTAATATTAAAAAGGCGATCCAATTAAGATCGCCTTAAATTGAATTATTACATCTTTATTAATTTGGTTAACAAATCAACACAGCGGCATGAGTAACCCCATTCGTTATCATACCAGCTCACAACTTTAAAGAATCTTTTTTCATCTTTAAAATTATTCTGCATAGTTGCTAAAGAATCATAAATTGAAGAACGATCATCGTGATTAAAATCTGTGGAAACAAGTTCTTCATTGCAATAACCAAGAATTCCCTTCATATAAGTTTCTGATGCTTTCTTTAACAATTCATCAATTTCTTTTATTGAAGTATCTTTTGCAGCTCTAAAGGTAAGATCAACAACAGAAACGTTTGCAGTAGGAACACGGAATGACATTCCGGTTAATTTGCCTTTTACAGATGGAAGAACTTCACCAACAGCTTTTGCAGCACCAGTGCTTGAAGGAATAATATTTATGGCAGCAGCTCTTCCGCCTCTCCAATCTTTTTTAGAAGGACCATCAACTGTTTTTTGTGTTGCAGTATAAGAATGGATTGTTGTCATAATTCCAACTTCAACTCCGATTCCCTCTTTTAATAAAACGTGAACAACAGGAGCCAAACAATTTGTTGTACATGAAGCGTTTGAAATGATTGTATGTTCAGGTTTTAATTCGTTATCATTAACGCCCATTACAACTGTTTTAACATCGCCTTTACCCGGAGCAGAAATGATAACTTTCTTTGCACCAGCGGCAATATGTCCTTTTGCTTTTTCGGAATCAGTAAATAAACCTGTTGATTCAATTACATAATCAACTCCAAGTTCTTTCCATGGAAGCTGTGATGGATCTTTAGAAGCAAGAACGCACAATGTTTCTTCGCCATTTATAACGAGAACATCATCGTGTTCAAGATCAGCTTTACTTTTTTTAGAGGTAACTTCACCTTTAAATATTCCGTGAACAGAATCATATTTTAATTGGTAAGCAAAGTATTTTGCGTCGTTTGTTACATCAACTAAAGCAACGAGATCAACCTCTTTGCCTAAAACGCCTTTATCTGCCATTGCACGTAAAACGAGTCTTCCGATTCTTCCAAACCCGTTAATCGCTACTTTAACTGCCATTTTATAACTCCTTTAATTGAATTTAATCTTTATAATAAGCCCATCTAAAATTAGGCAAAGAGTGATTTATTATCAATTCAATTCCAGTACAATTGTGTGTACTTCAACACAATTCCAGGAAAAAATTAATCAATAAAAGAGGTGATTTTGAACTAAATAAATTATATTTGAGTTAGATACTTAAACAGATTAAAAACTTTAGAGGTTAATATGATATCTGCAAAAATGCAAAAGGCTCTTAACACACATCTTAATGAAGAATTCTACTCTTCATACTTATATCTTTCAATGGCAGCTTACTTTGAAGCAAAGAACTTAAAAGGATTTGCCAACTGGATGAGAATTCAAGCTAACGAAGAACAAATGCATGGAATGAAATTTTTTAATTTCATTTTACAAAAAGGCGGCAAAGTTACTCTGGCAGAAATTGGGACTCCTAAAATAGAATGGAAATCTATTCCAGAAGTTTTTGCTGATACACTTAAACATGAGCAAAAAATTTCCGGGTTAATAAATAAACTTGTTGATTTTGCAATGACCGAAAAAGATTATGCTACAAATACATTCTTGCAATGGTTTGTAACCGAGCAAGTTGAAGAAGAAGCCAACGTTGAAGAAATCGTTCAGAAGATTGAAATGATAGGCGATAATAAAAGTGGTTTGTATATGCTTGATAATGAATTGGGTGTCAGAGTTGCTGCTCCCGCAGGTGTATAAGAAACACATATAAGATTCAAGATCCTCTCAATGTTTGAGAGGATTTTTTTAAATAAAAATATATGAGGCTACAGCGAATAAAACTAACAACATGAATATTCCAAATATCTCTATCTTTAAATCTCCGCCATCTTTCATATATTCTTTGGGATACTTTCCGCCAGAAAAGAACTTTAGAAAAAAATATCCAACATTGTAACCAATGAACACAAGAACTATTTCAGCAATAAAATCAAGCACACCCTTACCTAATTAATTTTAGTTCTTAATTTCAGCTAAAGGTCTTTCAGTTTCTCTCATCGAGTGAACTTTATTTGCAATTTGCAGATTAACTTCTTTGCTAACTCTTGCTTCAAAATAATCTCGGAATCTTGTAACCATAAATCTAACCGGCCAGGCTGCAGCTTCACCAAGCGCACAAATTGTGTTTCCTTCAATTTGGTTAGCAACTGTAATAAGCAAATCCAAATCACTGGTAGAACCATTTCCGGCAATAATCCGTTTTAGAATTTTTTCCATCCATCCGGTTCCTTCACGACAAGGTGTACATTGTCCGCAGCTTTCATGATGGTAGAAATGAGATATACGAGCTAAAACTTTTACTAAATCCGCATCTTCATCCATCACTATAATTCCACCTGTACCAATTGCTGAGCCTGCTGCTTTAAGAGATTCAGCATCCATTTTAACGCCTTCTAGCTGATCGCCACGTAAGGGCGGCATAGATGAACCGCCAGGAATAACACAAAGAATTTTTTTATTACCCGGAACTCCGCCTGCGTAATTATAAATGATATCTGTTAATAAAGTACCGGAAGGAAGTTCATATACGCCTGGTTTGTTAACGTGTCCGCTAACACCAAATAAAATAGTTCCCGGATGTTTTGGTTCACCAATTTTTGAAAACCATTCCCAGCCTTTGGTAATAATTGGTGGAATGTTTGCTATCGTTTCAACATTATTAATCGTAGTTGGACAGCCCCACAAACCATTTTGTGCTGGAAATGGAGGTTTAACTCTCGGATATCCTCTCTGCCCTTCAAGTGAATTCATCAGAGAAGATTCTTCGCCGCAAATGTAAGCACCTGCGCCTTTGTGAATATAAATGTTACAGAAAAATTCAGTCCCAAATTTTTCTTTCATCGCTTCACCAACATAGCCAGCAGCATATGCATCATCTAAAGCTTTTTGCATAAGCTTAATCCATTTATGATATTCACCACGAATGTAAATGTATGCGATCTTTGCACCTATTGCGTAACAAGTAATCAAAATTCCTTCTATCAACTGATGCGGATTATATTCAAATATTTGTCTGTCTTTAAAAGAGCCTGGTTCAGATTCATCGCCGTTAATGCAAAGATATTTTGGTTTGTCTGTGGTCTTTGGCATAAAGCTCCACTTTAACCCAGCGGAGAATGCAGCACCACCCCTACCACGCAAACCAGATTTTTTAACCTGATCAATTATATCATCAGACGATTGTGAGAATGCTTTTTTTGCAGCACTAAATCCACCATTCTCAACATAAACATCAAGAATGTGAATATTATCAATATCGGGTAAAACTATTTTTTCCATTTAGTTGCTATTCTTAAGCGAGTTTATAAGTTCTTCTACTTTTTCTTTGGTAAGATTTTCATAATAATCTTCATTAACAGCTAACATTGGTGCAGTACCGCAGCTTCCCATACATTCAACTTCTTCAAGAGAGAATTTCTGATCATCAGTAACATTCATATTATCAATACCAAGCTTTTCTTTAACCTGATTCCAAATTTCATAACCGCCACGAAGCATACAGGAAACATTTGTACATACTTGTATGTGATTTTTTCCCATAGGTTTTTGGTAATACATCGTATAAAAAGTTACGACGCCAAGAACTTCTTCAGAAGTCATTTCTAAAAGTGTTGCAACTTCCTTTATAACTTCATTTGAGATGTATCCATTTTGTTCCTGTGCAATATAAAGTGTTGCCATTACTGCAGGTTTCTTTAGAGGATATTTTGAAATCTCTTTATTGATTCGTTCTATGTTTTCGGGAGTAAATTTGAATTCTGAATTATTCATTACTTATCCGCCTCTCCCATAATTGGATCGATACTTCCGATAATTGCAACAACATCAGAAACCATATGACCTTTAACTAAATGTGGCAAAGATTGAATATGAATAAACGATGGCGAGCGGATTTTACACTTCCAGGGATGACCTTCCCCTTTACTTACAAGATAAAAACCAAGCTCTCCCTTAGAGCCTTCAATCGCGTGATATACTTCCCCAACAGGAGGATTGATACCAAAGTTTACGATCATAAAATCGTGTATTAGTTCTTCCATCTTAGAATAAACTTCGACTTTTTGCGGAAGAACTGATTTCGGCATATTTGCTTTAATTTCACCAGGCTGCATTAACTGTAAACACTGTTTAACAATCTTTGCACTTTCTCTAACCTCATCAGCTCGAACAAAATATCGAGCTAAACAATCACCTTCTGTAAATACCGGAATTCTGAAATCAACTTTATCATATTGTAAGTATGGAGTAGCTCTGCGTAAATCAAACTCAACTCCGCTTGCGCGAAGATTTGGTCCTGTGTATCCATAACTTAAAGCATCTTCTTTAGAGATTACTCCAACACCATCAAGTCTTTCAATAAAAATTCTGTTAGTGTTAAGAAGGCTTTCGCATTCGGAAAGGTTTGAATCAATTTCATCAATAAACTTTTTTACCAATGCTAGTGCTTCAGGCTGAGCATCGTTTGCAACACCACCAACACGTGTATAACTATTTGTAAATCTTGCACCACAAAGAATATCCCAAATATCCATTATCTTTTCACGTTCACGCAAAGTCCAGAGAAAAACGGTTAATGCACCAACATCCATGGCAAAAGAACCAATTGCAACAAGGTGCGATGCAACTCTTGTAAGTTCCGCAATAATCATTCTGATATACTGTGCACGAACTGGTACTTCAATGCCTGCTAACTTCTCGACAGCTAGAACCCATGCAACATTGTTAGCCATTGGTGAGATATAATCTAATCTGTCGGTGTGAGGAATGAATTCATAATAACTCATATTCTCAGCCATTTTTTCGTAACCGCGATGAAGATACCCAACATCAGGAACACAGCCAACCACAGTCTCGCCATCAAGTCTTAATAGCAATCTTAATACACCGTGGGTTGCAGGATGCTGAGGACCCATATTCAGTACCATCTCATTTTCCAAAGCATCTTCAAAAGTGATATCAGAATCTTCTAACAATTTCTGTAAGATTTTTGGATGAACATCGTCTTTTGTTAATCTATCCATAAACTTTTATTTCTTTGGTAATGGTAATGATCCGGGAATGCCAAGCAACGGAAATTCTTTTCTCAATGGATAATATTCAAATTCTTCCGGCATGTAAATTCTTCGCAGATCAGGATGATTATTAAATTTTATTCCGTACATATCATAAGTTTCCCGTTCCTGCCAATCGGATGTTTTCCAAACTGAAGAAACGGTATCTATGTTACAATCGCTTTCATCAACATCTGCCTTAACCACTAAGCGAAAATTATGTTTTAAAGAAAAGATATGATATACAACTGTAAATCGGTTTTTTCTTTTGGCCCAATCAACAGCAGTTATATCTTCGCAAAGTAAAAATTCTAATTCAGAATCTTCCTTAAGAAATTTGCAGATTGGATTAACAAATTTTTTATTAAACTTTACATTAAATTCATTTCTGAATTCAGAAAATTCAAGTTCTGCTTCGGGAAAATTTGCTTGTAATTTTTGTGAGATTAATTCTTTCAATTCCATAATCAATTATTCTGGATTACATTCAATTCTGGTAATTTTAAATTTTGAAAATCTCTAGCCCGCGTTCTTCCGATTTTATTTTGAATCTGAATAAGTGCATTTAAAAGATTATCGGGGCGAGGAGGACAGCCGGCTAAGTATACATCCACAGGAAGAAATTGATCAATGCCCTGCACAACTGAATATGAACGATACATTCCACCTGTTGAAGTACAGGCACCCATTGCAATTACCCATTTAGGATCAGGCATTTGATCATAAATTTTCCTTACAACGTGCGACATTTTATAAGTAACCGTTCCGGCAACAATCATCAAATCACACTGGCGCGGAGTGAATCGCATAACTTCAGAACCAAATCTTGCAATATCATATTTCGGATCTGCAGCCGCCATCATCTCAATTGCACAGCAAGAAATACCCATAGGCATTGGATAGACAGAATTTTTTCTTGCCCATGCCACAACTGCATCTAACTGAGTAACTAAAAATCCCTCAGAATTTAATTTTGCTTCTAATCCCATTTAAATCCACCTTTTTTATATACATATAAATATCCAAGCTCAAGCACGATCAGAAATATTAACATAGAATAGAAGACAGAAATTCCAATTTCACCATATAATTTTTTGAATTGAATTGCCCAGGGATAAACAAATATCACTTCAAGATCAAAAATGATAAAAAGCATAGCAACCAAGTAGTATTTAATAGAAATTCTTTCGTGAGTTGAACCAACAGGTTTCATTCCACTTTCGTAAGTAGAAAGTTTTTCGCTGTTTGGTCTTTGAGGTCCAAAAATTACAGAAGACATTACTGTAGCAACTGCAAATACGACTCCGATTGCCAGTACAATAAAAATAGGTATGTATGTTTCAATCATCTTTTTTTATATAAAAATTGTGGCCAAAGTTATCCAAATTATGAACGATTGTCAATTTAAACTCCTGCACCATTTTAATGATTTTCCATGATCCGGTTTTTATTTCTACCAAAAAGTTAAGTGGTTTATTGTTTCTATAAACATTATAATTGCCACAGGATTTTGAACAAAAGTGAATGTAATATTTTTGAAACTTCTTAAAATAAAATCTAATAATTCTCTTTTACCATTTTATGTTTTTGTTGCAGCAATAATCTTCTTTCTAAATACACTTTCTTATTCTCAAACCCGTGTTGATAGTCTTGAATATCTTGGCAGGTTTTTTAATGCGAATTTATTTAACACAATGTTTGATAAACAATTGAATACATTTCATCTTTTTTCTCAATTACAACTTTATGGAAATTATGATAATGTGATAATCCGGATGAACGAAAATTTTGGATCAACTTATATCCGAAACGAAACTAAAAACACACGAGACGAACAGCATTTTAATCTTAATGCAAAATATTTATTCCGTAAAGATATTTCATTTGGTGTTTTGGGCAGCAGTTCTCTTCTTTCTGATAATCGCTCGTTAGGTATAAATGAATCAGCAGTTAATTATGCTTCTGTTTTTAGTGAACTGCAGCCGATTAATAATTTGCGGCTAAATCCGTTTGGCGGTTATTCGAGTAACACGCAAATTGGTGTAACTGATAATGGACCGTTATACGGTATCGAGGGTGTCCTTGATAGAATATCTTTTTATGATCTGAATATTAATTCAGAACTCCGCTTTAGAAATGAAGATATAATTCCGAGAAGAAATCTCATAAGATTCTTCGGTTTATCAGTCGGAAATAATTTTGATAGAAGTGTATCTAATACTATCCGAACATTTTACTCGCAAAACAGAAAGGATTTTTATTTTGAAGCTGATTCTATCACGTCAGCAGATTTTAATATCAATAACAATATCCAAAGCAGAACTGAAACAGCATACCAGATTTTTGATAGACTTTCTTATGATGGTTTTTTAGATATTTTTTCTCTCGATCTTGCAGCCGGAATAAACTGGAGAACAATTGACCGTGATACTCGTTATAAAACTGCGGAATTATTAACCAATGTTTTATATGATACAAAAATTGATGAACTTAAACTTGAAATTGATGCTGCCACACGTTACAATTCAAAATCATTTGATGGAATATTCAGATTTAGTTTTTATGAAAGAGATGAAAAACATCAGGTAAAAAAATTTGATGGGATGACACAATCTATCTATGAACAGAAATCAGAACTTGAGGAGCAAAAAAATAATAACTCAAGCAGAGCCACGCTTTCATTTTATGGTAACTTTAAAATATCAAGAACTGATCGGTTTACTTTTAGTTTATACCAAAGCAAACTTATTTATGATACACAAAGTGAGTTTAATGATGATGACCGCGATGAGCTGCTTTCTATAATAAGATTAAGATATTCTAAGCAAATAACCCCATATCTTACTGGATTTATAAATGCTGAAGGTACTTTCGGTCATACAGTTTATTTATTTGCAAGCCGTAGTTCTAACAACAATCAAAACAGAATAATTAGATTACGCACTGGCGGTGATTATTCAGGCAGCAAAGTAAAATCATTTAATAGTTTTGAGGTTTCCGCAAATTATACTGTGTATGATTATGAAGATATCACAACCAATTATACAAGTTATTCATTCAGACAATTTACAGCCATCGATTCTACCACAATACAGCTTACAAATAACGTTTCATTTTTTGTTTATGGATATTTAAAATTATCTGAGATTGGTGATTTTAATTGGGATAATTTTACAGCCAGGCCTACAAGATTCCTGGAGGAATTATATTTAGAACCCAGATTTATATTAAACTTCGATAGAACAATTTTTTCTGTGGGGTTAAGACTATTTAGTCTAAACACTTACGCATATGAACAAACCACAAAAATACTTTCTACGGAGTACTTAAGTCTCGGACCAATTGCTCTGATTGATATACTCGCTTGGAATAATCTTAATATTGTTCTAAGGGGATACTACGAATTTATAACAAATACAAATATTCAGGATAATCAACAGGCAAGTTTGTTAATGCAAGTTAATTGGAAATTTTAACTGAAACCAATATATTCACATCACTTAAATAATAACAATTTAACCAATTGACTGAACCAAAATATTATTTAGAAATTGAGAGTACCCCTAACAACTTAATTACCGTAGAAGAGTTTGTAAATTATTTTTCTGTAGAATTAGGTTTAGACCAGGAAAAAATCAATGGATTGCTTTTAGCTATAACTGAAGCCACTACAAACGCTATTATTCATGGCAACAAGAATAATCAGCTTAAAATGGTGCGCATTTATGTTTATGTTGATGGCTCCAATCTCACTGTAATTATTAAAGATGAAGGAAAAGGTTTTGATCCATCTATTGTTCCGGATCCAACCGATCCTGAAAATCTTTTAAAGGATTCAGGAAGAGGTTTGTATTTAATGCGTGTTTATATGGATGGGTTAACTTACAATCAAACACCAGAAGGCACTGAAGCTGTACTGACTATTAAAATTTAGTTTCACCTCCCCTATATTCCTTTTTCCAATCCTCCATAACTCCAACATTCCATTGCTTCATTATTCCATTACTCAATTTTTCCAAAACTCCGCATTTAATATTCTTTGCATCTACTTTTATACTTATCTATTTTAAACTAAAACTTTCAAATAAATTTTCAGAGGAGTATAAAATGGCACGCAAAAAAATCTCTCTAATCGGTGGCGGACAAATTGGTGGGGTTCTTGCTCAGCTTATCGCATTACGACAATTAGGTGATGTTGTACTTTTTGATATTGTTGAAGATTTGCCACAGGGTAAAACTTTGGATATCGTTGAAGCATCAAGAGTTGATGGATTTGATGGTAAAGTTACGGGCACAAATGATTACAAAGATATTGAAGGTTCCGATTTAGTTATCATTACCGCAGGTTTACCTCGTAAACCCGGAATGAGCCGTGATGACTTACTTGTTACAAATGCTAAGATAATGCAAACCGTTGCAGAGAATGTTAAAAAGTTTGCGCCAAATTCTATTGTAATTATTATTTCCAATCCTTTGGATGCAATGGTTACACTTTTCAAAAAGATTACTGGTTTTCCTGCTAATAAAGTAATGGGACAAGCTGGTGTTTTAGATTCTTCGCGCTTTTCAACTTTTATTGCCTGGGAACTTGGCGTTTCTGTTAAAGATGTAAATGCAATGGTTCTTGGCGGTCACGGCGATACAATGGTTCCTATTGTGCGATATGCAAATGTAAATGGAATACCTGCAATGGAATTACTTGAAAAAAAATATAACGATAAAACCAAAGCTGCCGAAGTTATGAAAGCAATGGTTGAAAGAACAAAAGCTGCCGGCGGTGAAGTTGTAAAATTATTGAAAACCGGATCAGCATTTTATTCTCCTGCCTCATCTGCAATAGCAATGGCAGAAGCAATTATATATGATGAAAAACGTGTGTTGCCAGTATGTGCATTGTTAACCGGCGAATTTGGTATTGATGGTTATTACGTTGGTGTTCCCGCTGTGCTTGGAGAAAACGGTGTTGA
>JBBQSH010000023.1:0-31718 GCA_038214015.1 Ignavibacteriales bacterium
AAAAGTAGCTTCAAAGTCTTTCCCAACCTTTGTAAAAGATGCGCTTTTCGTTATTTTTACAACGCATCCGTAGCTCAGTTGGTAGAGCAGTAGACTCTTAATCTATTGGTCGGGGGTTCGAGTCCCCCCGGGTGTACAAATAAGAAAGATTAACTGTTTGTATGTAAAAATTCCCTTGTAAAATGAGGGTTTTTTACTTTTAAAGCATTTTAGTAGTTGCACAGGTTTTGAATGATTAAATCATTAGTCCTTTTATACTATCGGAGAAAATGAACTTGAAAATAATTATTTATTCGGTCACACTGTTTACAACGCTTATCCTTTCTGTTCAAGCGCAAGATTTTGAAGACACATTAATGATCTATGGTCGAAATAGATTTTATAAAACACATTTACCGCTTGGATACACTTTTCAAAAACAATATCCGGTAGTTTTTGTTTTTCATGGCGGATTAGGAAATCCGGATTTAACAGAAAAACAAACTGGCTTTTCTAAAAAAGCAGATGAAGAAGGATTCATAGTTGTCTATCCTTATGGTACAGGATCATTTGATAAAAAACTTTTAACTTGGAATACCTGGGATTGCTGTGGATATGCTGATAAAAAAAATATTAATGATGTTGATTTTATAAAAGCATTACTAGCAGAAATCAAATTAAAATATAATGTTGATGATAAAAGAATTTACGCCGCCGGCTTATCCAATGGCGGAATGATGTGCTACCTTCTTGCCTGTGAATTGCCTGAATACTTTGCAGCGGTTGCCCCTGTTGCCGCAACTATGTTCGATACCGTGGTATGCAATTCTAAAAGTGAAGTTTCATTAATAATATTTAACAGCATAGATGATCAGCACATTCCCTACTATGGCGGAGTGGGCAAAGAGTCTTTCGTTGATGTTGAAAAACTACCTGTTGAAACCGTTGTTAACTTGTGGGTAAATAAATATAACGGCTACTTGATGCACAAATCAGAAAGTTCTTTATTCCATAAAACCAATTACAAAAACAATAACGGAACTGAGATAGTTTTATACAAAATGCTTGGAGGCGGTCATTCCTGGCCAGGTGGAGAAAAGATTAGATCATTTGCAGATAATCCCGTAAAAAATGTTTCTGCAACAGATTTGATCTGGGAGTTTTTTAAAAATAATCCCAAACACTAAATATCGAGTAATGCCATTCAGCCCTCAGAAGTTTCTTTTTAGATACTTGGTAATTCGTGTCCGGTTTGATTCATAGTTTTCACAATTTTATCAAACGATACTAAATGTCTTCCATCAGATAACAAAGCATTTCTCTCTATGCAAGGAACCTGAACTAATCCATTAATCGGATCACAGGTTAAACCAAGATGATGCCCGATTCCCATTTCAGCAGCATATTCAATTTGATAAGGAGTGCCACCAAGTAACTGTTTAGCTGCTACCGAAGCCTGTTGAAAAAATCGGGATCAGATTGCGTTTGTAGAGAAGCTCATCTGCGATTGTTTTCAAAAAGATGTTTTAAAACTTTCATTGGATAAATTATTTAATAAAAATTAGCTGATGTAATTTTTAGTATCACTTAATATCCTCCCGCCTCTAACTGTTGCACCAATTACCAATCCGGCACCGATCAGCACTAGATTCTTAACAATGTATTGTCCTTCGAGAGTTAATCCGTATGGAAATACTGTCCAGACTTTTTCAGGAAGTACGAGAAGTGGTAAAGCTGTGCCCGGCATTTGTAGAAACAAAAGGAGAATTGTAACTCTAAGAAATTTTCCGGTAATCAAACCTATCCCGATAAGTGATTCCCAGGCAGCAAGAACCGGTAGGAAGAAATCAGGGTCAACGAAATAAACTGTATTACGTATAAGTTCCTCAGCGGGACTTAATCCTTCGAAAAACTTCAGCATACCAAACCAGAAGAAAACTATTCCCAGACTAATTCTAAGAATTAGTAATCCGTAATTTGCCATCCAGTCAGTTAATTTTTTGTCAAGCCCGGAAAAAAACTTGTTAACTATTTTTTCTTCAATTGATTCCATATTTTGTAAAATTTTCTAAATGTTATTTAAAGTTACAAAGTTTGATGAGAAAAAATATCAGCAAAATATAATTGGGGTTATTTTATGGAAAATCTTTAATCGAAAGAAACGCTAATACAATATGTAACTATTTAAGGAAGGCGATTTTTTAAATCGCCTCATTGAAAGTTTATCATTTAACATTGAGAATTGAGAATTATTTTAAAAGTACCATCTTTTTAGTTTCAACAAAACTACCGCTTGGAACTTTTGATTCAATACTCACGATTTATTTTGCACACAGAAAAAACATATTAAGTTAGCTTCATCACTTGATTCTGCATTTATTTTTTATTTTTATTTCACTTTATTTATTATTCAGCATCAATTAATATTAATAAGGAATTACAATGCCCATTGAAGCAAACAAAGTTGTTACGATGAATTTTACACTAACTGATGAAACCGGAAACGTTTTAGATTCTACAAATGCTGGCGGACCATTCTCATATATTTCGGGAACAGGAATGGTTTTGCCTAAACTTGAAGAAGCTGTAAGTGGAATGATAATCGGAACCAAAAAACAGTTAAAGCTTGAAGCTAAGGATGGTTACGGCG
This sequence comes from Ignavibacteriales bacterium, assembly GCA_038214015.1. Classification (GTDB taxonomy): domain Bacteria; phylum Bacteroidota; class Ignavibacteria; order Ignavibacteriales; family Ignavibacteriaceae; genus IGN3. The sequence continues at coordinate 2,630 of JBBQSH010000023.1, forward strand.
AATATAATGATGACGCTGTGCAAGCTGTTGGTAAAGAAAATTTTCCGGAAGATTTTGTTTTAGAAGCCGGAATGGAATATATGGCAAGCAATCCCGATGGTGTTCAAATGCCATTTATTATTACAAATGTTGAAGATGAAACTGTTACCGTTGATTTTAACCATCCGCTTGCAGGAAAGAATTTACATTTTGACTTAGAACTTCTTGATGTAAGAGATGCAACTTCTGAAGAGTTGGCTCATGGACATGTTCACGGAGCTGGTGGACATCATCACCACTAATTAAGAATTCTGAGTTAAGAATTAAGAGGATTGAACTTTTTTAATCCTCTTTTTTTTATATCACACTGAGCGCAGTCGAAGTGTGACTTTTACAATAATGAGCAACAACACTTTGGGATAAGTTGTGTTTGTGTTTTATTCTCGAAAGCCGAGAGCTTGCGATTACCATAAAAAAGAAATTATATGAAACCTAAAATAAAAAACATTCTTAATTCTTAACTTCTAACTTATTATTACTCACATCAGCATCAGGAATATTTTTATTTAACATCTCAATAGATTTTATTTTTAACTTTATAACCGTATCTAACCAAACTTCTTTATCTCCCTTTTCCCAAATTGAAGTTGATTCAGTAAGTTTTGTTTGTGTGCCATCTTCAAGTGTTAAAGTTAAATCAATCGGAAGAGGAAGATTGCCAACATTCCCAATCAATACTTTTATTTTTCCATTTTCAGATTTTAAATCTTTAATAGCTAAATCAGGAATATGCGACTCAAAAAACCATGGATTCCAGAACCAGCTCAAATCTTTTTTTGCGACATCTTCAAAGGTGTAAAAGAAATCCCAGGGAGTTGGATGTTTGCCATTCCACCTTGCAATAAATTCCTTTAAGCTCTTTGCATATAATTCTTCACCAAGTGCCGATTCCAGCATTTCATAAGCAAGTGCCGGTTTGTAATAACTCATCATACTTAAATGTGGGTCTCGTGAAAGAATTGATGGAAGTATCAAAGGAATATCCATTTCATTTCCCGCCCATTTAGAAAATCCAACTGCAGCGCGTGTTCTGTGATCATATTCTGAAAGCTCAATTTGTAAATCCCACGGAAGAAAATATGCCATTCCTTCATCCATCCAGCCGTAACGAGTTTCATTTGTTCCTACATAAAACGGAAAATACATATGAGCAATTTCGTGAGTTGTAACATAAACATCATTGATCTTGTTAGAAAATTGTCTATCATTAACAATCATCGGAAACTCCATTCCGCCATCACCATTAAAAACAGTTATCTGAGGATAAGGGTAACCAACTGCAGGCATTTTCTTTGAGAAAAACTCAATTGTTCTTTTTGCCATTACTGCCGCTTGAGAAAAGAAATCCGATGACGGATTGTAAGCAGAAAAACAAGTCACTCGTTTTCCGTTTTCTAGCTCTATGCTTGTTCCATCCCACAAATAAAAATCGCTCATACCAAATGCAAAATCAGAAATGTTTTTAGCAGCATACTTAAAAGTTGTAAAACCGTTTTGATGTTTATACACTTCTTTGCCGCTGTCTTCTTTCGCAACTATGTTAACTAGTTTATCTGAAGCAAGAGATTCATAATATCTTTTAAGGAAAACATTATTTAAAACTTCGCCAGGATTTTGCAGCATCCCTGTTGCCCAAACACCAAATCCTTTTGGGACTTTAATTTCAACAGACATATCAGAGTAATCAAAATAAAATTCGTGCTCGGCATTATAGCTGATCATATCCCAGCCGCGTATATCATCATACACTGCAACTTTTGGGTACCAGTAACCAACAAAAAAAGTTGATTCGCCGTAAGCGCCGATTCTTATATCTGTGCCTTTAGGAATTACAAAACTCCAATCAACATCAATTTCCTTTTTTGATTTTGGTGGAAGAGGAGAAGTAAGTTTTATTATCAGGTTAGTTCCTTGATAAGAAATTATTTTATCATCAACATTTAAACTTAAGTTATTACCATCAATAATAAGTTTGCTAATCTTTACTCCTTCTGTTACGGTTTCGGGATTTAGTTCTGTGTTTCTTGCAGCTCCTTTTTTATACATATCCTGTTAAAGTTTTAGCACAATGTTTTTTAATGTATCGGGACTGTTATTAAAGTAAACAATTTTTTCGCTGCCGGTTAGTAATCTTGTTTTTGGTTCAATCTCTGCCCTAATGTTATATTCAGAAAAGTTCTGCCAGTACTTGATGCCAGGCTTTCCATCATAAGCCCTTGTTTGATTTGAGTAAGCCTTCTTTATCTCTTTAGGCCTTTTCAAATCCGAACTGAAAGATGTTGAGGATATTAAGACAATAATCATCAGAGAAGAAATAAAAGATTTCATTTGGGTTTTCTCTTGCTTTGTTTCATAGCTAATTTTCAATGCAAAATTTAACAAGTCTCTATTCATCGCAAAGAAATATTTGATGAGCGGTTAAATAAAAAATCTAAACAACTAATTACAATAGAGTTAAAAATGAATATTGAATCACCGATTAGTTTTGAAAATTTTCTTGAAATTACAAAATCAAACAAAGCTGTTTGCTTTTATTTAAGTACACCCGAATGCAATGTTTGCAAAGTTTTAAAACCAAAAGTAATTGAGATGATTGAAAGCGATTTTTCTGAAATAAACTTTTGCTATGTTGATTTAAATGAAGCAAAAGAAATATCCGGACAGCTTTCTGTCTTTTCTGTCCCAACAATACTTGTTTATTTTGAAGGCAAAGAAACAATTCGTACATCGCGCAATATGCATCTTGAAGAATTACGCGAACAGATTGACAGATATTATAAAATGATATTTTAATAATTGTTGTTAATCGTCATTCCCGCGAAGGCGGAAATCTATTTAACGACTAGCAATAAAGGATTACAAAATGAAAAAAATACTTTTAACCGTAACATTATTATTAGCATTCTACTTTGTTGGATGCGAAAAAGCAACAGACCCAAATGGCGGAGTTGACAGCGAGATAACTGCTAAAGAAAAGGTTGATGATGTTCTTCAGAAGGCAAGAATAGATTTTGCAATAGATGCAAAACATTCTGCTATATATGGCTGGAATGTTGATTTGCTTGGCAGTGTAGATTTACTGCAAACCGATAATGCTTTTGTTTACGTTATTCAGTCAATCAATTTGCAGAGTAATGAATTTTATGTGCCCGTGTTTGCGGCAGGACCCGTTAAATCACCTATAAACTTTACAACTATGTTATCTTTTATTAAAGATACAACTGCAGAAAACATTCTTGGAAAGGCATTTAACAGACTTTCAACGCTTGCGATAGATCAAAATGCAAATTATAAAGACAGTCCCGCCGCAATAGACACAGCACTTGTTCATGGCGGAAATATTTTTATATCACAGAATGCAGGGGCAAAAGTTGATATGTTTCTTCTGCCAAGTAAATCAATAGACACAACACTGGCACTAAACAATTCAGCAGATTGGATTGTAAACTTTTATTCAAGCTCAAAATCCCTTGTGCTTTGGATTAATAGCAACAGCGGAGTTGTAACAAAACTTTCTGGGAATTAAAAAGGCGATCTTACAATCGCCTAAAGACTAAACTATATTGTTTGATTTTCAATAACCATTTACTACTTCTTAATTGTATATTGAAAATTGTTCATTCTCTAATAAGATTTATACTTCCATCTTCGGGAACTTTAATTTTATACTTAACTCCGGACTTTATTTTTAGTTTAGTATCACGCAGCCAGGGATTGTAAAGCTTAAGCGTCTTATAATTTACATCGAGTGTAGAAGCATACTCAGCAAAATCTGTAACAGATGTATTTAATTCAACTTCTTTATACTTAAGCGGCTTGTACAAATCTTCGTCTTTCAAATCATAACCATAAGCGGAAGGATTTTCCATAATCAGTTTCATCACAATTATTCTTGAAACATATCGAGACGTTTCTGAACCAAGAACAAGATTCCAATAGTTGGTTGTCTTTTGCAGTCCTCTCCATTTATCAATTCCGCTCATCCCTGCATTGTAAGAAGATGCCGACATTGTCCAGTTACCAAACATTTGGTAGGCAGTGTTTAAATATTTGCACGCTGCCTCAGTAGATTTAATTACATCGTATCTCTCGTCAACATCGTCAGCAACTTCTAATCCATATTGCTTTGCTGCGGATTTAATGAATTGCCAATAACCGGTAGCTCCTGCTGGTGAAACGACGTTTTCTAAATTACTTTCTACAACTGCAAGATATTTAAAGTCCTCTGGAATATTGTTTTGTTTTAATATTGGTTCAATTACAGGAAACCATCGTGAGGCTCTTTTAATTGCAAGTATTGTTGCGGAGTGCCAGTAAGTGTTTACAAGTATTTCGCGATCAACTCTTTCGTACACTTCGAAATTATCTAATGGAACGCCTTCACCAAAGATTGTAAGGTTGTTTGGAATTTTGGGTGATATGATTTTGTATTCCTGTGGAAATATGTCCACTGGATTGCCATCTACTCTCGCTATAGTATTATTTGTAAAGAACAGGTTCGTTGTTACAAAAAACAGCCCAACAACCGTAAGCACACTCGCAAAGAAATATGATACTTTAGATTTTTTAGTAATAGTTTCTTTTAATCGTGATAAAACACTCATTTTAAATCCTTTTTAAATTGCATCGAATAATAAAAAAATGTACTGCCATTACGAAGACAAAAAAAAGTGTTGTTATATTTACAGAGAGATTTATAATAATTGTTATTGTTTTATCTTTTAATTGCCCCGAGCTTCAGCTCGTGTGGTAAAGATAGTCTCTTAAGAACTGGCTTTAGCCAAAATACATTGGGCTAAAGCCTCTAACCAATGGATAAGATTTTATCCACGACTTAAAAGTCGTGGCAATTCATAATTTAGAGGAAATATGGAAGTACAAGAACCATTGCTTAACCGCAGAAGCATAAGAAAGTATAAGGATCAAAAGATCAGCAAAGAGAATATTGATAAAATTCTAAAAGCGGCAATGTACGCACCCAGCGCAATGAACTTGCAAGCTTGGCAATTTATAGTAATTGATGACAGACAAATTCTTGTTGAAACAATTAAATCAATTCCCTATGCCGAAATGTTAAGACAATCTGCTGCGGCAATCATAGTTTGCGGAGATTTAACAATCGAAAAAAATGAAAGCTGGCTTTTACAGAATTGTTCGGCAGCAATACAAAACATTTTACTTTCTGCTCACGGGCTAGGAATAGGTTCATGCTGGATTGCGATTCACGGAATGGAGGATGTTTACAAAAATATTAAAGCACAATTTAAACTTCCGGAAAATATTGTTCCGGTATCACTAATTTCTCTTGGCTATCCTGATGAAGTTGTGAAAGCAGAAGAAAGATTTAAACTAGAAAAAATTCATTACAACAATTGGTAAGGATCTTTTAGTGTTTTTTTGTGCCTTAGAGTTTTGGTGGCAAAAACAACCGCCACAAAAACACGAAAACACTAAATTGCACAAATTGAAAACTGAAAGTAAAATATGAACGAAGTAAAATCAAATAAGGATTATAATCCGGAAATGCATTCGGCAGAACATATTCTTAATCAAACAATGGTTAGAATGTTTAACAAAGGAAGATCATTCTCAAATCATATAGAAAAGAAAAAATCTAAATGCGATTATCATTTTGATCGTAATCTTACAGAAGAAGAAGTTGAAACAATAAACAAAAAAGTAAATGAAGTCATCCAGCTGGATTTACCGGTTACCGAAGAATTCCTGAAGCGCGATGAAGCAATAAATAATTTTAAACTCTCTCAATTGCCGGGTGATGCCGGAGATACGATTAGAATAATTAAAATTGGGGAATACGATGCCTGCCCTTGCAGCGGAGTTCATGTTTCATCAACAAAACAAATTGGTGCGTTTCAAATAATTTCAACAAGCTTTGAGGATGGCGTTTTAAGAGTTAGATTCAAATTGCCTAATGAATAAACAAAATCAACAAACAGAAATTTATTCCACTTAAAGAACGTTTTCAGGAGGTTGTCTCAATAGTAAATGTCAAGAATTGTCATTCACACTGCCATAGGCATCCTTTCAGGAGAAAGTGGGAATCCATTTTATTCTAAGTATTTTGGATTCCCATTTTCACAGGAATGACATACAAAAAACTGACTTATGAGATAGCCTCAATAAACAGATAAGTTAAATCACTTAAACATTTCCGGATGTTGCTTATGAAAATCAGTTGCATCCTGATAGAGTTTTGCAAAACCAATCAATCTTCCCTCATCAAATAATCTTCCTATAAAAGTAATGCTTGTTGGTGTTCCTTTATCGGAAAAACCGTTGGGAAGCACTATGCACGGATGCCCGGTTAAGTTTGTAAGTAAATTATTATCTCCTTCCCACGAGGGTGCAACATACAAATCTATTTTGCTCATAAGTTTTTGCATTTCCTGTATAAGCAAAGTTCTTACGCGGCTTGCATTAATATATTCTACAGCAGGAATAAATCGTGATGCCCGGAATGAATTAGGCCAGGCATTTTTAATTTGTCTAACTAAAAGATCATCTTTGTTACTTCGCGTTAGTTCATCAAACACAGCACCGGCTTCTGCGGAAAGTATTATTGCAAGATCATTTACTGGATAATCCGGCAATTCGATCGGAATTAATTCAGCACCAAGTTCTTTAAGTTTTAAGAGTGTTAGAGAATCGTTTGTATGAAAATCATATTGTTTATCAAAATCTTTTTTAAGATATCCTATCTTCAATCCTTTAAGATTATTTAACGATTGATAATTAAACGGTACATCAAACAAAGTTTGATCAACACCATCAACTCCATGGATTGCATTAAACACAATTGCCAGATCTTCTGCGGAGCTGCAAATTGGACCAATCTTATCCATAGACCAGCTAAGAGCCATCGCACCCGTTCTGCTTACTGTTCCATACGTTGGTCGTAATCCGGTTGTACCGCAAACAGTAGAAGGCGAAACGATTGAACCGTAAGTTTCTGTACCGATTGCAAATGGGACAAGTCCTGCAGAAACAGACGCAGCGGAACCGGCTGAAGAGCCGCTTGATCCGCTTGTTGTATCCCAAGGATTTCTTGTTTTACCACCGAACCACACATCACCCCAAGCAAGTGCACCCATAGAAAGTTTGGCAATCAGAACTGCGCCAGCTTCTTCTAACTTTTTTATTACCGTGGCATCTATATCAATTATCTGATCTTTGTAAGGCATTGCACCCCAGGTAGTTTTATAATCTTTTGTTGCAAGCAGGTCTTTTACTCCAAATGGAATCCCGTGCAATAATCCTCGATAATTTCCTGCTGCAATTTCTTCATCAGTAATTTTAGCCTGTTGCATTGCTCTATCTTCAGTAAGAGTTACAACACAATGAAGAACAGGATCAAACTTTTTTAAGCGTTCTATAAAAAATTTAGTGAGTTCCGTTGAGGTAATTTGTTTTGTTCGAATAAGCTCAGCAAGTTGACCGATTGTGAAGAATGCAATTTCATCTTTATTAGAAGGTAGTTTTGTTTTTGAATAATCGCTGAACTTTATAAGCTTTTGTTCTTTAGGGAAAGTAAATCCAACGGGTATTGGATTAAATAGAATAGAGGGCATCACGTTATTGTTTAGTTGGACATCTCTTATCTTCTTGTAATTCCCTTTTTGTTCTTCAAGAGAACCGAGCATAGAATCTCTTTCAGCATCAGTGAACTTAAGGTCTAATAATTTTTCAGCATTTTCAATGTTCTCCGTTGTGATGGTTTGAGCTATAACAACCACAGATAAGAACAGGATAAAAAGAAAAAACAAAGTTGAACAAATGCTTTTCATAACAATCTCCATTAGATTTGTGGAAAATTATTTCTAAAAAAGCATTAATGCTAATCTGAAAATAAACAGATGCCTCTTCTTAAAAATAATTCCCGCAAGACCTTTCTAGATTACAATTGATTTTATATCAGAGAAATTGCGATTAGCACTGCAAATAGAAGGAGTTTTGCTTAGATAAATTAAAAAACAAAATATTTTAATTTTATTATTTATTGTTAACACACAATTATTTATAATTGTATTGAGTATACGAATTAATCAAATAATTATTTCATAAAAAGGAGCATCGTTATGAAAGCTATTCACCCATATCTCAATTTTCCCGGTAACACAGAAGAAGCATTTAACTTTTACAAAAAAGTTTTTGGCGGAGATTTTCCCGGCGGAATTTTCCGATTTGATGGAACACCCGGTTCCGAAAAGTTAAGCGCAGAAGACAAACAAAAAATAATGCATATGTCTTTGCCAATGGGACCAACTAACATGATCATGGCAACTGATGCACTTCCTTCAATGGGCTTAAAAGTTAACTTTGGTAATAATATGTATATCTACATTGATGCTGAAAGTAAGGCTGAAGCGGACAGACTTTTTGCAGGACTTTCTGATGGTGGAAATCCTGAAATGCCAATGGCGGATCAGTTTTGGGGCGATTATTTTGGTTCGCTAGTAGATAAGTTTGATGTACAATGGATGATCGGATATTCAGCACCTAAACAATAATTAATATGTAGTTCATTCCGAATAGTACTGCCGTCAGGCAAGTCTTGTTTCGGAATCTTTTTTTATAATATTTAAAAGATGCTAAAACAAATTAAGCATTACCATTAATCATTTATCCTTTTAATAGAAGGAGGTAACAATGGAAAAACTAAAATTTTCTATTCTTATAATTGCAGCAAAAGAAAAAGTATGGAAAACAATGCTTGAGGATGCTACTTATAGAATATGGACTGAAGCATTTACAGCCGGCTCACATTATGTTGGTAATTGGAACAAAGGAAGTAAAATACTTTTTCTAGCTCCAGGCAATGATGGTAAGCTGGGCGGTATGGTTAGCAGAATAAAAGAAAATAAACTTTATGAATATATTTCAATCGAACATCTTGGAGAAGTTATTGATGGAGTTGAGGATACAACAAGCGATCGCGTTAAACAATGGTCGGGTTCCCACGAAAATTATACTTTTGTAGATAAGAATGGAAAGACTGAATTAATTGTTGAAATGGATATTACTGAAGAGTTTAAAGAAATGTTTGAAGATATATGGCCCAACGCTTTACAAAAACTAAAATCACTTTGCGAAAAATAAATTTTTAATAGAAGTAGTCTTAGAAATCGAATTTTATTTGTCATTCCCGTGAAAACGGGAATCTAAAACCCTTAAATAGAATGGATTCCCACTTTCGTGGGAATGACAATCCTATATTTTAGACTTTTAGGACCGCCTTAATCAAGTTGATCGGAGATTTATCAATATGAAAAACCCTCCAAAAAAAATTGAAACGATTGATGATTATATAAATCAATTTCCGAATGATATAAAATCTAAACTTCAAACAATTAGTGCTACTATAAAAAAAGCCGCACCAAAAGCTGTTAAAGTAATCAGCTATCATATGCCGGCATTTAAATTAAACGAAGTGTTAGTTTATTTTGCCGCTTATAAAAATCACATCGGGTTTTATCCAACTGCTAATCCAATAAAAGTTTTTAAAAAAACTTACTCCTTACAAAACATCAAAAGGTGCTATTCAGTTTCCATTAGATAAAAAAATTCCCCTGACTCTTCTCTCTAAGATCACAAAGTTCAGGGTTAAAGAAGATATTGAATTACAAAAATCAAACAAGCCGCAGGCAATAAAGATGTTAGAATCTCCGGCGGTGCAAATGTTATACAACAATATTTAAACACCGGCCTAATTGATGAGTTTATAATTCATCTTTCAACTTTACTTATAGGAAGTGGAACAAGATTATTTGATGATTATTTAAAAGAAAAAGTGAATTTTAAATTAGAAAAAGTAATTCCCTCTAATGATGTGGTTCATTTGTTTTATAGCGTAGAAAAAAGTAAAATATTATTCAAAAAAATATTGGAGTGCAATTTGAGAAAACTAAAATTACAGGTACAAATTTCTGTGGATGGATTTATTTGCGGACCAAATGGTGAAATGGATTGGTTAACCTGGAACTGGGGCGATGATATTAAAAAGTTCGTAACCGCGCTAACTGATTCTGTTGATACAATTTTTCTTGGACGAAAACTGGCAGAAGGATTTATTCCACATTGGCAAAACGTGGTTTCTGACCCTAGTAATTCAGAGCATGAATTTGGGTATGAAATGATTGATAGACCAAAGTTCGTCTTCAGTAACACTCTAAATAAATCTTTGTGGGATAACACAACTGTTGTAAATGATGATTTGGCAAGCGAAGTAAAAAAAATAAAAGCACAGCCAGGTAAGGATATAATCGTTTATGGTGGAGCCAACTTTGTTTCTTCCTTAATCAAAGAAGGTTTGATTGATGAGTACTATTTGTTTGTAAATCCTGCAGTAATAGGAAAAGGTAAATCAATTTTTGCAGAATTGAATGCAAAACAAAACCTTACTTTGATTGAAGCGAAAGCATTTGATTGCGGAATTAATCTGCTTCGTTATAAAGTTACTCCAAGCTAATCTTGCGAAATGTTTGAATATTTATTATTAACCAAAAACTAGTAATCCCACCAAAACTAGAATTGTAAAGCAACCAAAAAATATTGTATAACTTAATAATGAAAACAGAAACGCTTTAACTTTTGATAACTTATTAAAAAACTGAGTATAGCTCCAGATCATTAATAAGATATCGAGAAGTGCAAAAATTATTATTCCTGTATTTATTCATACCCCGGTACGTTTCTTCCTAATATTATATTTCTTTCAACTATAGTAATGCCCTCTTCTTTTTTTGGTTTTAACACACTATTTGTTCCTCCTCTTGGTTTTTCTGACATCCCGTTCCTGCCGAGATGAGGATCATCAGCAAAGAGATATTCTGAAATCCAATAATATTTGCCGTCAGGTTCAAGTATTACAGGATGTATATGAGCGGGTGCAGTGCTGTTTGGATAACCTGCAGGCTTGATTGTGAAAAATGTATACTTACCCTCAATTCCGGTTTTAACCCATCCTCTCATGTATCCATGACGTTTTTCCCAACCTTTTGAATCAGCTTTCGGGGCATAAATTCCATGCTGATTTGTATGGTAGATATAAATTATGACATCTTCAAGCGGAGTTATGCCGTCGTTCTTATAAATAGTACCCGAGACTTTCAGTTTTTCACCTTCCTCAAAAAAACCGGGCAGAGTGTCAACAGCTGAAAGTTTTTTATCTTCGTATTCGAATACCGCTTCGCATCCTTCACAGTCACCGATGAGTTTAAAATTTTCTTTATTATGCTGGGATCGGGTACAGGATGTGAGTCCAATTAAAAAAAGGAATAAGATCAAGTATTTAACCATAATGCCACTTTGATTTTTGTTGATTGGAGGTTCAAAATAATAAATTCAGACATTTAATAAAACGAAGTAAGAAATTCTTCAAAACAGCCGGGCAGATATCAGCAAATCAATCAGAACAAGACGTTTTAACTGTATTATATCAAAATAGTATATCTCACCTGCTGTAAATGGAAATCCAACGGGACTCTAACAGGACTCTGACGGAACTTTTGTCCCGTCAGAGTCCCGTCAGAGTTGGATCTGTATCAGAATTATACACCATGCAATTGCAAATATCCGGTAAATTATAACAGATGTAGGTTGTAATAAATTAAACCCAGATTTGTCATTAGAGATTTTGATTTGAGACAAAAAACGGCCAGCTGAAAAGATTTGAGCTCGACCAAAGTTCCTCAAACCAGCTTCGCCGTTTCATTGCTATTGATAATTTCAAGATTCTATCATTACCATTTTTTGTAATATATGCACCAATTGCAAATACTTTGTAGCGCAGCGTTTTTAATTGCTGTTGGACTGGGATTCATTGGAGGTTATTTAAGTCAAAGACAAAGAGCTAAGAAAATAAAATCGCCCGCCTAACCTCTTTAATAACTACAAAGTCAACCGCCTCAACGCCTCTATTTAAAAAGTAAAGTGTTTAAGCAAGTTATAAATAATCGGCGTTCTTATTAATTCATAAAGGGATTTATTCTGTCCTTATTAAAACTTGGTCTGTAATTTTCTGCGCTTTCCATTTCCTGTATCCAGCCATTGTGCAAACCATATTTATCCAGGAGCTGCAGTGCTTTGTCATATTCAGAAGTTCGTAAAGCGCGGTCAATCAAAATATCTTTATATGCTTTGTTTGTTGGATAGTACTGTGACATTAGAGAGATATGAACCTTTGGACTAAGCTCTTCCGCAATAAACTTAAATACTTTTTCTGTTTCAGATAGATCATTCGGTAAAATTAAGTGCCTTATAATTAATCCACGAACAACAACATCGCCGTCATAAACAAGTTCATCGCCAACCTGCCGAAACATTTCTTTAATTGCTTCTTTTGTTTTTTCAAAATAGTTATCCACCAAAGAATATTTTTTTGCGTATTCACTGTTGCCGTATTTAAAATCAGGTAAATAAATATCAACAACACCATCATAAAGTTTTAGCATTTCAACAGAATCATATCCGTTTGTGTTATAGATAATTGGAAGCGTTAAACCCTTTCGCGCTGCAAGATAAATTGATTTTAATATCGTTGCAGAAAAATGTGTTGGAGAAACAAGTCCGATGTTGTGGCAGTTTTTTCCGCCAGTGGCGGACTGAAGTTCAATCATTATTTCTGCCAATCGTTCGTGCGATACTTCTTTTTGCTTTTCAATTGTGGGATTCTGACTGATCTTAAAATTCTGGCAGTAAATACATTTTAAATTGCAGTTACCAAAAAAAATATTTCCCGCACCTTTAGTTCCGGATAAAACAGGTTCTTCTCCAAAATGCGAAGTGTAAGAAGAAACTATTGGCAAACTTCCGCTTGTGCAAATACCATACTCACCATTTATACGATTTACATTACAATCGCGCGGACAGCTTGTGCACGATATAAGATTGTTGTAAGCGGTGTCTGCTCGTTTTTGCAGTTCTCCGCTTTGCAACAGTTTTATGTAGGAAGGAATAAAACTCATATTGATAATTTACAATGAACAATGAAAAAAATAAAAACTTAATTGCTTATCTGTGTAAATCCGTCTAATCCGTGTCATCAGCTTGCTATTGTTTTTTGTTTTAAACCTTAATCGTTTTCCATTTTCCCCTTTTGAATAAAAAATATCCAACAACAGAAAAAGTAGATTCTGAAATTACTATTGAGTAATAAGCGCCTTCTGCACCAAAGCCAAGTTGTATAGCTAAGATGTATGCAAGTGGAATCTGCAGCACCCAGAATACAAACAAGTTCATAATTGTTGGGGTTTTTGTATCACCCGCCCCGTTAAATGCTTGCACCAGCACCATTCCGAATGCATAGAATAAATATCCGAGCGCAAAAATACTTAAACATTTGGATGCATTATCAATGACTTCTTTTTCATCAGTAAAGAACGATGCTATGCCATCACCAAAAAGAAAAAAGATGATCATAACCGATCCCATAAAAATCATATTAAACATTCCGGTTCGCCAAACTGCTTTTTCTGCTCTCTCAGGTTGATTAGCTCCAAGGTTTTGTCCAACCATCGTTGCGGCGGCGTTTGAAAATCCCCAAGCAGGCATAAGCGTAAAGATTACTATTCTGATTGCTATTGTATATCCTGCAAGAGCAGTGCTGCCAAAAGTTGAAATGATGCGCATTAAAAATATCCAGCTTGCAGATGAGATAATGAATTGTGCAGTTACTCCGGATGAAAGTTTAATCAGCTTCCAGATAATTATTGGTTTAAATTGCCAATTGTCTTTATGGATCTTTATTAATCCCTTCCCTTTTTTAAGATGGTATAGTTGATAAACAATACCTAACGTTCTTCCGATCATTGTTGCAACAGCAGCGCCTTCAATTCCAAGATTCGGGAAAGGACCAATGCCGAATATAAACATTGGATCGAGAATAATATTTAAAGTATTCGCAATCCATAACGATCTCATAGCAAGAGCCGCATCACCAGCACCGCGAAATATCCCATTGATAAGGAAAAGAAGAATTACAATAAGATTAAATCCCAATGTAAGTTTAGTATAACCAGATCCTTCACTAATAATACTTTCTGAAGCACCCATTAATCTTAGAAGATCTTCAGAAAGGAAAATTCCGGCAATCATAATCGGAAGTGAAATTATTAGTGCAATATAAATTGACTGCACTGCAGAAACTGATGCGCCGTCGTTATCACCTTCTCCAACTCTCCGGGCAATCATTGCAGTAGTACCCATTGCTAATCCCCAGCCAAGCGAGTATGTTATTGTTAACATGGATTCTGTTAATCCAACAACAGCAATTGCATTAACACCTATCTTGCTTACAAAAAAAATATCCACGATTGCAAACAAAGATTCCAGTATCATCTCAAGCGTCATTGGAATAGCAAGAAGAACTATTGCGCGATTAATGTTTCCTTCAAGAATATTTGTGTCGTTGCCTGCAAGTGCAAGACGAAAAATATTAATTACGTAAGATATTTTTTTAAGGATATAGTTCATTAAGCATTGAATAACTGAAAAAATGTTTTGTTATTGATTAGGTTTATATGCTTGAAAATCGTGCTGCGAAGATAAGAAATGAATTGCAGATAACTAAAACAAAAGATTGGGTTTGCGCAGATTAATTGCTTTATCGTAAAGCAAAACATTTGTAAAATAAGCCCGAAACATTTTTTCAATTATTTTTTGGATAGAGTATGAAAACGGCTTTGTTTGTTTTGCTTATAAGTGCAGCAGCAGGGTATTCAATTTTTATTTGTCTTCACAATTATTCCACAACTAACAAAATAGAATTTGTTTTATCAACGGGTAATGAGCCGAGCCCGGATCCGCGTCCTGATGAGTGGGCATACATCAAAAAAACTTATCCATACTACAACGCTGATTCTGATGTTTACATTCGTGCTCTTGAACAAGCACATCAACTTAAAAAAGAAACCATTGCTAACCGATTAAGCAAAGGAGCGAGTGTTGTGCAATGGGAATTTGCCGGCCCAACAAACATAGGCGGAAGAGTTGTTGATCTTGAATTCGATCCGAACAATCCAAGTATAATTTATGCAGGTTTTTCTACCGGTGGTGTTTTTAAATCTTTTGATGGAGGGGAAACATGGCAACCCATTTTTGATGATCAGGCGGTATTAACTATTGGTGATATTGCAATTGATCCTAACAACACTAACATTATTTATGTTGGAACCGGCGAAGCAAATGGTGGACATAATAACTTTCCCGGAGGAGGAGTTTTTAAATCTACTGATGCTGGATCAACTTGGAGTTTTCTTGGACTTGAAGGCACAACATCAATCGGAAGAATTGTAATCAATCCGCAAAATTCAAATATACTTTATCTTGCTTCTGTTGGATCTTACTTTGCACCAAATCCCGAAAGAGGAATTTATAAATCTACTGATGCAGGATTAACCTGGAATCATTCTTTATTCGTATCCGATACAACCGGTGCTGTAGATATTATTATCGACCCAAATAATCCTGATAGATTAATAGCTGCAATGTGGGAAAGAGTTAGAAGACCAAACTCATCTCATCTATTTGGTCCCTCAAGCGGAATTTATAAAACCATCGATGGTGGAAACACCTGGAATAAAATAACCGTGGCGCCTTTACGAAATCTAAATTTTACAAATGTTGGAAGAATTGGTTTAGCAATTCACAATAACGATCCAAACATTGTCTATGCACTTTTTACTGATGGATATAATATTATCAGTCTTTATAGATCAAATGATTTTGGAATTAGCTGGGCGAATGTTGATACCGATAATGAATTAAGCGGCGGTACTGCAGGATTTAGCTGGTATTTTGAACAGGTGAGAGTCCATCCAACAAATCCAAATATTGTTTATGTAATGGATGTTGCTTTTATGCGATCAACAGATGGCGGAAATAACTGGCCTATACAATATGGATATGGCGGGCCATCAGAACTTCACGTTGATCATCACGCAATGGCTTTTAATCCTCTTGATCCTAACTTTATTATTAATGGTAACGATGGTGGAATTAATATTTCAACAAACGGTGGGCAAACATTTTCTCTGCCAAAAAATATTCCTGCTACTCAGTTTTATGAAATTGGATTGGATTATAATAATCCGGAAACGCTATATGGCGGAACACAGGATAACGGAACGAATAGAACTTCGGATGGAAGTGTTGACAATTGGGAAAACATTTGGGGCGGTGATGGGTTTTATGTTTTAGTTGATTATAACAATTCTAATCTCATTTATGCTGAATCACAATACGGTGGTCTAGTTAGATCCACAGATGGTGGTTTTGGATGGACAGATGGAACAAATGGAATAAATGGAAGTGAGCCAACCAATTGGTCTACTCCTGTTATAATGGATCCGAACACTTCAAA
Organism: Ignavibacteriales bacterium; assembly: GCA_038214015.1. Classification (GTDB taxonomy): domain Bacteria; phylum Bacteroidota; class Ignavibacteria; order Ignavibacteriales; family Ignavibacteriaceae; genus IGN3. Next base: position 19,047 of record JBBQSH010000023.1, read on the forward strand.
CATTTTATATTATGGTACACATTCACTTTACAGAACTACAGACCGTGCTGCAAGTTGGACAAAGATTAGTCCACAATTAACAGATTGGTTTAGCGGAAGTCGTTTGGGGACATTAACTACAATTGCTGTTGCACCAACAAATTCAAATGTTATTTATGCTGGAACAGATGATGCGCATGTTTGGGTATCTTCAGACAACGGTACAAATTGGATTGATGTCTCTGCGGGCTTAACACAAAGATGGGTTACTCGTGTTGTTGTTGATCCTAGTGATGAGAATATTGTTTACGCTACTTTCAGTGGATTAAAGTGACGCGATCCGCAGCCGCATATTTACAGAAGCACAAATAAAGGTGCGGATTGGGTTAATATAAGCAGCAACTTACCTGATGCGCCGGTTAATGCGTTTGCTGTTGATTATAATTTTTCAAATCGTCTATATCTTGGATGTGATGTTGGAATGTATGTTAGTTTTAATACCGGACAAAGCTGGGAGGTTCTTGGAGAAGGCTTGCCGATTCTTCCAATCGGAGATATAAAAATTCATCCAGTAGAAAATTTTCTTGTCGCTGGTACTTATGGAAGATCAATGTATAAAATTGATCTTAACCTTGTAACAGATGTTGAGAGCGATCAGCCACAAATTGTTAACAAATTTTCGTTATCCCAAAATTATCCTAATCCATTTAACCCAACTACAAAAATAAGTTGGCAGTCTCCGGTTGGCAGTCATCAAATATTAAAAGTATACAATATAACGGGTAAAGAAATAGTAACTCTGGTTGATGAATACAAATCAGCAGGCAAATACGAAATAAATTTTGATGCCTCTAACTTATCGAGTGGGGTTTATTTATATAAACTGAGTACAGAAAATTATTCTGAAACACAGAAGATGGTTGTTTTAAAATAACGATGTTGTAACTTTTGTGTATAAAAATATTATTAATATGTTTATTAAGTAATCAAGGAGAAAATAATGTCTGTAAAAAATTATTTATCAATTTTTTTGTTTATTGTGCTTACACTAACTGCCAGTGCTCAAAAGCGCGCTTTTACAATTGAAGATCTTTACAAGGTTAAAAACGTAAGCGTACCGGTGCTTTCAAACTCAGGAGAAAAAATTGCTTTTACAGTCTCTGAATCTGATTTATCTAAAGGGAAAACAATCAGCACTGTTTACGTTATGAATAAAAATGGTTCGTCGTTGATAAGTATTTCAGAAAAACTTGCCGGCGCTAGTTCACCATTCTGGTCTTCAAGCGATGAGCTTTTTTTAATGAACAAAGGACAGGTCTATAAATATTCATTTGATATAGATGAAGCTACTCAGGTAACTGATTTTTATGCCGGCGTTTCTGATCCCATATTGTCTTACGATGGAAGGTATATTGCATTTACTGCAGAATTTTTTCCGGAGTGCGGTACAGATAACGATTGCAATAAAAGATTAGATGAGTCATCTTCAAATGGACCAATGCAAGCTTACATAGCGGATGAGCTGCTCTTTAGACACTGGACAGATTACAAAGGAGAAAAAGAATCTTACCTTGTTCTTTTTGACATAAAAGAAAATAAATATCAAGCCATAACAAGCAGTGATGTTTTGTCAGGTACATATATGTTGGGCGGCGGACCAAAATATGCTTTCTCCCCGGACAGCAGGGTTTTTGCTTATGTTTCTTCTTCAGAAAAAAACATTGCAAACTCTACTAACACAGATATTTATTTAATGCCTTTGGGAGGAACACAAACGGTAAACATCACTCTTGCAAATGATGCCTGGGATGGTGCGCCAATATATTCACCAAATGGAAATTATATTGCATACAAAACTCATTCTATTCCGGGATTTGAAGCTGACAGATTTAGAATTGCTGTTTACAATACTCAAACACTTTTATCAGAAACATTATCCGAAAGTTTTGACTACACAACGGACAATCTTTCATGGTCTTCAGATTCCAAATCAATTTATTTTCTTGCAGATAATCGTGGATATAGCCCCGTTTATAAAGTTGATGTTGAGACCAAAAACATAACAAAGGTTACTGACGATAAATCGGTACGTGGTTACCAAATAAATAAAGATGAAAAAAAATTATTTCTAACATATTCAACTGTTGATATGCCTGCAGAAATTTATTTTTATGATTTAAGTGCCGGTATCTATTCCCAAATTACATACTTCAATAAAAAGTTAACCGAAGAGGTTGATATTCGTCCCGCAGAACAGATGTGGGTCGAAGGTGCTGATGGTGTTCCTGTGCATGTTTTTATAGTTAAACCCCACGGATATGAAGAATACAAAAAATATCCTCTTGTAATTAATGTTCATGGTGGACCACAAATGCAATGGATGGATTCGTTCCGCGGTGATTGGCAGGTTTATCCTGGTTCCGGTTATGTGGTTGCATTTTTTAATCCACACGGCTCTACAGGATATGGAAGCAAATATACAGAGGCAATCTCAAAAGATTGGGGAGGAAAAGTTTATGAAGATGTAATGAAAGTAACGGAAGCTCTAGAAAAACTTCCTTATGTTGATGGCAATAAAATAGGTGCAATGGGCTGGTCTTACGGCGGATATATGATGAACTGGTTACAAGGACAAACTAAAAAGTTTAAATGTTTAGCTTCGATGATGGGGGTGTATGATCTTGAATCTATGTGGGGTGCAACGGAAGAATTATGGTTTGCTAATTGGGATTTTGGCGGACAGCCATGGAATTCAGAACTTTATAATAAATTTTCACCGTCAAACTATGTACAGAATTTTTCTACTCCAACATTAATAATTACCGGTGAAAAAGATTATCGTGTGCCCTACACACAAAGCATTCAATATTTTAATACATTGCAATCGCTTGGAATTGACAGCCGATTAATAATCTTTAAAAACGACGGACATTGGCCAAATAATGTTAAATCAATGCCGCTTTATTATAATTCGCATCTCGAGTGGTTCCATAAATATCTTGGCGGTAGTCCTGCTCCATACGACTCTGAAGAGTTAGTAAAGAACAACGTCTTCAAATAAAAACACGTTTTGAGAGACGCATTAATCTTGCGTCTCTCATATGTAATTTACTTTTTTAATTCCTTCTCGATTATCACCTATTTATAAAATTCATAATTTGGGAGACAAAATTGTTGTCTCTTGTTAAATAATAATTTAGTTTCGTTATAAAAATTTGAGGAATAATAAGCCCAAGCAGCAAAAACTTATAAGGAGGCATAAATGGCTCGTAATATACTTGGGGTAGTTTTAGGTTACGTGGCGATGTTTGCGTTTGTTTTTATAACATTTACAGGCTTTTATTTTCTCTTAGGTGCAGATGGTGCCTTTCGGCCCGATACTTATAAAGTTTCACTCGTCTGGATAATTATAAGTTTTATACTCGGTTTAGCTGCCGCTTTACTAGGTGGGTATCTTTGCGTCCTAATATCAAAAAATCAAAAAGCAGCCTTGGTGTTAGCTGGATTAGTATTAGTGCTTGGCATCGCTATGGCAATTCCTGCTTTGAGTGATTCTTCAAACGAAGTCCACGAGATGAGAAATGATAAAACCCCAAACATGGAAGCAATGCAAAAGGCAAAACAACCTCCGCTGGTTGCATTACTTAATCCAATCATCGGGGCAATAGGTGTTTTTGCAGGATCAAAATTGAGAAAAGAAAAAGAAGTATAAACCAATCAAGAACTCCGCCGCAAGCGGACGGAGTATGATCAGCCAACTTCTTTTGCTTATACTCACGCCCCAAGGGGCGGGGAATTGACCCTTGATAAGATTAAAACAAAAAGGCGTCCAATGGACGCCTCAAGTAAGTCAAATCAGAAACTGTTATTAACTACGTGATTTTGCTTCATTAACTACGATGTTTCTTCCTTTTAATTCCGATTCATTTAATGCTTTCATAGCACTATTTGCTTCGGAGGAGTTCTCCATTTCAACGAAACCGAATCCTCTGGATCTGCCGGTATCGCGGTCTTTAACTACTTTTGCTGAAACAACACTTCCGTGTCCTTCAAATGCTTCTCTTAATGCTTCGTCGTCAACCGACCATGGGAGAGAACCCACAAATAACTTAGTACTCACTAGAACCTCTAAAAATAAATAGTAAAAAAATTCCGGTCTATTACCGGGGACGCAAAACTAATATTTATACTGTGAATAACCTAATTAATCTAAACTTATCAAGTCCAGATTTAATAATTTATGATTTTACTGTTTGATAAAGGGACTAATTTGCTTAATACTTCAGATATTTGTTTTGCATTGTTAATTTTTTGTATAACGAACAATCAATCTCTTTGTTTATCGCCTTAACAAAAGGCGATGATATGGATATAGAAATTATCACTCCGGCATTTTTGTTTCCCTGGTTCTGGTGCTTGAGGAAATTGCAATTCAGTAGTTGCTCCGGAACTGCATTTAAGTGATTTTAAAAAGAGGAAGACTTAAGATTTTTTGCTAAAACTTTAAAAACAAAGCCGATTTGTACTTTTTTAACAGTCCATATCGGCTTTTAAGAAAGGATTAATATCTGCGTCTGTTGTTCTGACCGCCGCCACTGCCGCTGGATCTTCCACCACTGCCGCCGCCGCCATTAAAGCGTTTTCTGCTATCAGTTTTAGGGCGAGCTTCATTTACAACAAGTTTCTTTCCCTTAACTTCCTTAGTATTTAAACCGTTAATCGCTTTTTGCGCATCTGCAAGTCCTGGCATTTCTACAAATCCAAATCCTTTTGTTTGCTGCGAAAACATATCGCGAATAATTTTAACTTCTTTTACTTGTCCGAACTCTGAAAAAAGATTATTTAAATCTTCTTCCGTAACATCGTTTGACAAATTGCCAACGAAGATATTCATAGTAACTCCTGAATATTGTATAAAAATAATTAATAAATTGAGAGGATATCTGAGATGCCTCTCGTTTCCTGTGGATAAAAAATAGAACGAATATTATGGTATGTATTCAAATTTTTTTGCAGGCGATTTAAAGATAGGATAATTAATCTTGGCAAACAACATAACAAGCTAACCACTATACAATAGAAATATTGTGGTCACAGTTGTGATCCCAAGCTCAATTTCATTGAAATGTGCACTTAAAAGAGCTAATAATTTAAGATCGGGCTTAACCACTTTTCAATTTCTTCCGCACTAATACCTTTGCGACGGTGATAATCAAGCACCTGATCCTTTTCAATTTTACCCACACTAAAATATTTTGCTTCCGGGTGCGAGAAATACAGCCCGCTTACGCTTGCAGCGGGGTACATTGCCATGTTTTCTGTTAATTTTATACCAGCGTTTTTTTCAACATCAAGCAAAGAAAATATTATTGGTTTTTCTGTGTGATCTGGTTGCGCTGGATAACCGGGTGCGGGACGAATACCTACATATTTTTCTTTAATAATTTCTTCATTCGATAATTTTTCATCATCAGCATAACCCCAATAATTTTTTCTAACTAGTTCATGTAGATGTTCTGCGAAAGCTTCCGCCAATCTATCTGCAAGTGCTTTAACCATTATACTATTATAGTCATCGTGATCTTTTTCAAATTGTGCAACAATTTTTTCTATTCCAACTCCAGCTGTAACTGCAAACATCCCAACAAAATCTTCAACTCCACTTTCTTTGGGAGCAATAAAATCTGCAAGTGCAATATTTGGTTCATCTTTAGATTTTTCAATTTGCTGTCTTATTGTATGCAGAACTCTTTTTACTCCTGTTCTTGATTCATCTGTGTAGACTTCAATATCATCACAGCCAACAGAATTTGCCGGGAATAATCCAACGACGCCATTTGCTATAAGTAATTTTTCCGAAATGATTTTATCAAGAAGTTTGTTCGCATCATCAAAAAGTTTTTTAGCTTCATATCCAACGTTCTTATCCTCAAAGATTGATGGATATTTCCCTTTCAATTCCCAAGTCATAAAAAATGGGGTCCAATCAATGTAAGATCGAAGCGTTTCAAGCTTAAAATCGTTAAGAATTGTTATTCCCAGTTTGTTTGGTTCTTTAATTTGCGTTTTTTGCCAATCGATCTTTAATTTATTTTTTCTTGCTTTGTCTAACGAAATATATTTTTTATCAGATTTCCTTTTTGAATAATCCTCTCTTGCCTGGGCATATTCGTCTTTAAATGATTGAATATATTTTTGTCTTTCTTCCTCGCTATCATTTAAGAGATTTGACACAACAGGAACACTTCGTGATGCATCAAGAACATGAATTACGGCACCACTATAGTTCGGTGCTATTTTAACAGCGGTATGAATTCTAGAAGTTGTAGCGCCGCCTATAAGCAGCGGTAATTTCATTCCGCGTCGTTCCATTTCCTTTGCAACATGAACCATTTCGTCAAGCGATGGTGTAATGAGTCCGCTTAAACCTATCACATCAACTTTTTCATCAATCGCAGTTTGGAGAATTTTTTCCGTATGAACCATTACGCCAAGATCAATCACATTATAATTATTACATCCAAGTACAACTCCAACAATGTTTTTACCTATATCGTGAACATCTCCTTTTACGGTTGCCATAAGAATTCGACCAGCCCCACCTAAATCCTCCCCTAAGGAAGCCTCACCCAAACCCTCTCCAAAGGAGAGGGCTTTTAAATTGTTTAAAATCTCTTCAAGAACTTTTTCTGGGTTATTTAAAACTTGATCATTAGTAAATCTTATAATTTTAAATCCAACATCTTCTAACCATTGTGTTCTGATTTCATCAGCCTCTTTGTTTTTGGGAATCTGATGTATTAACCCATCAATTTCGATTATCAATTTATTTGGAACACAAACAAAGTCGGCAATATATTTACCAATAACATGCTGTCGTCTGAACTTGTATTTTTCAAGTTTTCTGTCTCTCAACAGTTTCCATATTACTATCTCCGCTTGAGTGGGATTCTTACGATTTTTATTAGCAAAGTCTTTAAGTAACTCATAAACAATAGGATCTGCTGTCATCCAATCATATTTTTCATTCTCCCTTCTCCTTTGGAGAAGGGCCGGGGATGAGGCTTTTTCTTTTGGGGCTGGGGGATGGGCTTTCTTTATGTATGGCTCAAGTATGTTAACTGCTTTCTTCATCACTCGTGCACTTTTAACAACTTGCGGAAGAAACATTTTACCCGCTCCGAATAAATCACCGACCACATTCATTCCCGCCATTAGGGGACCTTCTATAATTTCTATTGGCTGCGGATATTTTTTTCTTGCTTCTTCAACATCAACATCAATAAAGTCTACAATACCTCTAACAAGAGCATGCTTTAATCTTTCTTCAACAGGATTGTTTCGCCAATCCTCGATTTTTTCTTCTGTTTTATCTTTCTTCTTGATCGTTTCTGCAAACTCTATTAATCTTTCAGTTGCATCTGGTCTTCGATTAAGAATTACATCTTCGACTCTTTCGAGGAGCTCTTTTGGAATTTCTTCATATACTTCAAGCTGACCAGCATTAACAATGCCCATATCCATTCCTGCTTTAATTGCATGGAACAGAAATGCCGAATGCATTGCTTCTCGCACAGTATCGTTACCGCGAAATGAAAAAGAAAGGTTACTTACTCCACCACTGATTTTTACGAGGGGTAAGTTTTGTTTTATCCATCGTGTCGCTTCAAGATAATCAACGGCGTAATTGTTGTGTTCTTCAATTCCGGTTGCAATGGCAAGTATGTTTGGATCAAAGATTATATCCTGAGGCTGAAATCCTATTTCTTCGGTTAAAATTTTGTACGCACGAGAACATATCTCTATTCTTCTCTTAAAAGTATCTGCTTGCCCTTTTTCATCAAACGCCATAACAATAACTGCGGCACCATAACTTAAAACTTTTCTTGCGTGCTCTCTAAAAACCCCTTCTCCCTCTTTAAGCGAAATTGAATTTACAATTCCTTTGCCCTGCAAACATTTTAAGCCCGCTTCAATTACACTCCACTTGGATGAATCAACCATAATCGGGAGTTTCGCAATATCTGGTTCCGCCTCTAGAAGATTAATAAACTTTGTCATCACGATTTCAGAATCTAACATCCCCTCATCCATGTTAATATCTAAAACCTGTGCCCCGCCTTCAACCTGATCACGAGCCACAGAAAGTGCTTCATCATAATTGTTATCTTTAATAAGTCGTGCAAATTTTTTTGAACCCGTAACGTTTGTTCGTTCACCAATATTCATAAAGTTGGATTCCGGGCGATACACGACTGGTTCAAGTCCGCTTAATCGCAAATAAGGTTCTTGAATTTTGGGAATTCTCGGTTTGTGGTTCTTTACAATAGTTGTAATTTCCTTTATATGGTCTGGGGTAGTGCCGCAGCATCCACCAACTACATTTACAAAACCGCTTGCGAGAAAATCTTCAAGCACAGTTGCCATTGTTTGTGGAGTTTCATCGTATCCGCCCATCTCATTGGGTAATCCCGCATTCGGATAAACAGATAAAAATTTATCGGATACATTTGAAAGATCTTCAACAAAGGGTCTCATTTGTTTTGCACCAAGTGCACAGTTTAATCCAACACTAACAAGATTTTTTGCATGAGAAACTGAAGTTAGAAATGCTTCTGTAGTTTGTCCGGATAACGTTCTTCCGCTTTGATCAACGATTGTTCCTGAAATCATAACGGGAATATCGAGGGATCTTTCTGTCAACAATTTTTCAACACCAAAGATTGCTGCTTTTGCATTAAGTGTATCAAATATGGTTTCAATAAGAATTATATCCGCACCTCCATCAACCAACCCACGAGCAGCATCATAGTAAGCCTCTGCAACTTCATCAAAGGTTACTGAGCGGTAACCGGGATCGTTTACATTTGGTGAAAGCGATAGTGTTTTATTTGTTGGTCCAAGCGCACCGGCAACAAATCGTGGTTTATCCGGAAATTTTTTATTGAATTCATCGGCAACTTCTTTTGCAATCTTAGCCGATTCAAAATTTATTTCATATGCGAGTTCCTGCAGATGATAATCTGCCTGAGATATTACATTTGCATTGAATGTGTTCGTTTCAACAATATCGGCACCAGCAGCAAAATATTCGCGATGAATTCCTTTTATAACTTCCGGTTGTGTTATTGAAAGAAGATCATTGTTACCTTTAAGATCATGTGGATAATCTTTAAATCTTTCGCCTCGAAAATCCTTTTCCGTCAATTTATGGCGTTGAATCATTGTGCCCATAGCACCGTCAATGACAAGTATTCTTTGTGTTAATAACTTTTTGAAATCTTCAAATGTTGTTTTCATACTGCCTTCTTTAAAATGAAAAAACCTCTAACAATGAAATGAAGAGGTTTGCAATTTTTCTTCATCTCATCTTTCCCTCCCAATAAAATCGGGAAGGCAGGATTTAGCACCCGACGTTTCGATAAATCGAAACCGGCTGCTACGGCATCAGCGGGCCTGTTCCCTCTGCCGTTCTTGATAAGAATTATTTTAAAAGAACTAATAAAATCTGATGTAAATATATAAATTATAAACCCTTTGTCAATGCGATGTTCATCAAACTAAAGACATACTTGTTACATCTTTAAAACTCGGTTAAATATGGCTAAATTAGCTTATCTAAAAAGTAAAGGATTTTTTATGATAGTTGTGACCGGCGGTGCAGGATTTATCGGCAGTGCAATTGTTTGGAAACTAAACCAGCTTGGTAAATCCAACATTATAATCGTTGATGAACTTGGTAAAGATGAAAAATGGAAAAACCTTGTTGGTTTAAAGTATGAAGACTTTGTAAACAAGCTTGAATTTATCGAACAAATTCTTGATGATGTTATCCCTTATAATGTTGAAGCAATAATTCATATGGGTGCAAACTCTTCAACAACAGAAAAAGATGCTGATCATCTTATGGACAATAACTATAACTACACAAAAGAACTTGCAAAGTACTGTGTAGAAAAAAATATTCGGTTTATTTACGCATCTTCGGCAGCAACTTATGGCGATGGCGCTCTTGGTTTTGATGATGATGAATCTAAGTTAGAAACTTTGCGGCCATTAAATATGTATGGTTATTCAAAACAGCTTTTTGATTTATGGGCTATGCGGAACAGTATAAATGATAGAATTGTTGGTATAAAATATTTTAATGTTTACGGACCCAATGAATATCACAAATCTGATATGCGTTCTGTTGTGCATAAAGCATTTGAGCAAGTTAGAGATACCGGCAAGGTAAGATTATTTAAATCTCTAAATCCAAATTATAAAGATGGCGAACAGATGCGTGATTTTGTTTACATCAAAGATGCTGTTGATATGACTTTGCACTTCTTAGACAAGCCGGATAAAAATGGAATCTTTAATGTTGGTGCTGGCAAAGCAAGAACCTGGAATGATCTTGTGTCTTCATTGTTTAATGCAGTTGGCAAACCTGTCAATATCGAATATATTAACCTGCCCTCGCATTTGTCTGAGAAATATCAGTACTTCACTGAGGCAAATCTTTCAAAAATAATTGCCGCAGGATATAAGCAATCCACAACATCTTTAGAAGATGGTGTGAACGATTATGTTAAAAATTATCTTTTAAAGGGAATTTATTTAGGGCACTGATAAGAAGGTTTGTCATTTCAACCTACAGATTTATCTTCCGGGTAAAACAACCCACGATTTTAGAGGCTGTGTGTAAATCTGATTTGTACTGGTAGCCGCAACCTTCAGGTTGCGTTTACGATTAAATGTCGCAGGCTGAAGCCTGCGGCTACCTTATTATTTTTAATTATCACACAGCTTCGAAAGTGAGAATCTTTTTTTCGCCTATTTTAGAATAGTAGATACCCGCTTTCGCGGGCATGACATGCTTTTCCTACTGTTTTGCGTAACTTCTGCTATCTTATATCCTTGCCTGGTATGTATAAAGATCAAAGTATCTTCCCTTTTTATCAATTAGTTCAGTATGAGTTCCGCGTTCTTTTATCTCACCATTTTCAATAACAAGTATCTGATCTGCCTGCCTGATAGTGCTTAACCTATGGGCTATTACAAAAGTTGTTCTACCTTTCATCAATTCTTTCAGACTTTCCTGTATAAAGGATTCACTTTCCATATCAAGGTTAGATGTTGCTTCATCCAGTATGAGAATTTTAGGATCAGCCAGCAATGCTCTTGCGATTGCAACTCTTTGCCGCTGTCCACCCGAAAGCTTAATTCCCCTTTCGCCAATAAGTGTTTGAAGCCCGTCTTCAAGCCTGTCGGTAAACTCATGAACGTGAGCTGCTTTTACTGCTCTTAACAATCTATCTTCCGAAGCATCGGGGCGCGGGAATAATATGTTTTCTTTTATCGTGCCTTCAAATAAAAAATCATCCTGCAGTACAACACCAAGATTACTCCTGTAACTGTTAAGTGTAACCTTAGACATATCGTAGCCGTCTATCGTAACTTTACCAATTTCAGGGGTTAAAAATGAAGCCGCAATTCCAGCAATTGTAGTTTTTCCTGATCCCGATGTTCCGACCAAAGCAGTTACTGTTCCCGGCTTTGCAGTAAAGTTAATATCCTTAAGCACAATCTTTCCCTCTTCATAAGCAAAAGAAACATTATCAAAAATTATTTCGCCGCTAATGTTTTCAAGAATTATATCTCTAACCGTACCGTCATCTTCAGGACTCATATTCATTATTTCTTCCACCCTGTCTAATCCCGCCATAGCTTCCGTAAGCTGTGAGCCGATGTTGCTCATCTCAATAATCGGAGCTATCATAAAACCAAGGTATAAAGTGAAAGATAAAAACTCTCCGATAGTAAGCTGCCCGTCTACTATCATAAATCCGCCGATGCCCATAATTCCGGTTGATGCAATTCCTAACAGGAAAGTAGCAGAACTGGTAAGCAGACTTGTGGATGTAAGGCTTTTCTTTACATTCTGAAACAGCCTGTCAACACCGGCTTCAAAAGTTTTTACTTCCTGCGCCTCGGCATTAAAACCTTTAATTACTCTTACACCGCCAAGTGTTTCTGTCAGTCTTCCGGTTACTTCTGCATTGATAACTCTTCGTTCCCTGAATATCGGTCTGATATAACCGAATGCTTTTAGCGATACAACACCAAATATCGCAACGGGTACAAGTACATATAAAGTCATCATAGGACTGATATTTATAAGCAGGACCAATGAAATTACAGCAGTTAGAATGCCGCCGAATAACTGAACAAGCCCTGTTCCTACAAGATTCCTTACACCTTCAACGTCACTCATTATTCTAGAAACAAGCGCACCGGATTTATTATTATCAAAAAATCTTATGGGAAGTTTTAGGATTTGTTTTTGCAGCTGGGCTCTTAGTATTGCAATTAAGCGCTGTGCTTCAACACTTAATAATTTTGTTAATAGAAAGGATGTTATTGCCTGCACAATTATAGCAGCGCCTACAACTATTAATAATGTTTTTAACATTTCTATGTTGCCCTTTGCAATAACATCATCCATTAGGTACTTGCTTGCACCGGGTAACACAAGACTTGATAACCTGCTTATTATAATTAATACCAATCCTACAAGCAGAATATTTTTTCTCGGCCATATTAATGTTTTAAATACGTGTCCTATTGTTACTTTTGATTTACTTTTTGCAGCCATAATTTCCATTTATTTGAAATTAATAAATTATATTGTTGATGATGTAACTTATG
>JBBQSH010000024.1:0-29770 GCA_038214015.1 Ignavibacteriales bacterium
CGATGTAATTGCTCGGGCTAAAGAAAATGGTGTTGATTTTATCATCGTTCCCGCTACGGATATTAAAACTGCAAAAGAAGCTATCGAACTAGCAGAAAAATATGAACAAGTTTATGCAACCGTCGGAGTTCATCCACACGATACAAAAGATTGGAATGAAAATTTAATTGTTAAAATTGAAGAACTTGCTAAACATCCAAAAGTTGTTGCAATTGGTGAAATTGGATTAGACTATTACTACGATTTTTCTCCGCAAGATCAACAAATCAAAGCATTCAAATCTCAACTCGATTTAGCAATTAAACTTGAACTTCCGGTTGTGATTCATAATCGTGATTCAGATGAAGATATGATGGATATAATTCAAAGCTATTGCGGTGCGGGATTGAAGGCACAATTTCATTGCTATAATGGTTCACTAGATGACGCTTTAGAGTTTATGAAGATGAATCATTTTATTTCTTTTACAGGAAACATAACATTTAAAAAGAGTGATGGATTAAGAGAAATTCTTAGTCATATTGATTTAAATCATTTGATGCTTGAAACTGATTCTCCATTTATGACACCTGTCCCTTATCGCGGCAAAAGAAATGAACCAGCTTATGTTAGTTATGTTGCTCAGCAGGTTGCGGATGTTCATAAGATTTCAGTTGAAGATGTTGGAAGAATTACATCATTAAATACGTTTAGATTTTTTGGAATTGGCAGCGCACCTAAAACAAGTTTTACTTATTTACTTGGGAATTCACTATACATAAATGTAACAAATCGCTGCAATGCCGATTGCACTTTTTGCAGAAGAAAAGAAGATCCTTTTTTACGCGGATATAATCTGGGAATGAAAAATTCTGATGAACCGCCAGCAGAAGTTTATATCAAAGAAATCGGCGATCCAAAAAAATATGACGAAATAGTTTTTTGCGGATATGGTGAACCAACAATTCGGTGGGATGTTGTGAAGGAAGTTGCAAAGTATGTTAAAGATAATGGTGGGAATACGCGCATAAACACCAATGGACACGGAAATGTTATCAATAAAAAAGATATTACTCCTGAAATGAAAAATGTAATTGATGTAGTTTCGATTAGTTTTAATACTTTCGATTCAAAACAATATGCAGAATTAATGAGAGTTAGTGAAGATCATTTTGTGGAAATGAAAAACTTTGCACGGCTTGCAAAACAGTGTGTTAAAAAAGTTGTTATGAGTGTTGTATCACTTGATGAAGTTGAAATTGAAAAATCGCGTAAAGTTGTTGTAGAAGAAATCGGCGTAGATTTTAGAGTACGTGCATATTTTTAAATTAACTTAAATTGTCATTCCCGCGTACGCGGGAATCTAAGGTTTATTTATGAAAAAAATATTAATCCTATCAATTATCTTTTTTATTTCTGCCTATCCTCAATCCCTAAAATCAAAACTAGATGAAGTATTAAAAGATAAATTTTTTGAAAGTTGTTTAGTCTCAATTCAGGTTGAAGATTTAACAACAAACAAGACACTCTATAAAAAGAATGAAAAATTTCTTCTTCGTCCTGCTTCAAATATGAAAATAATTACCTCAGCAACGGGATTACTTTATCTTACTCCAGATTATGAATTTAGTACTGATTTATATTATGATGGTTATGTTAGAAACGATACACTTTACGGAAATATTTATATTGTTGGCGGGTGTGATCCTGATTTTGTTACACAGGATTTATATCTTTTTGTTGATGCGATAAAATCACTAAATATTTCCGTGATAAATGGAAATATTTATGGTGATGTTTCATTTAAAGATTCTTTGTATTGGGGCAAAGGTTGGATGTGGGATGATGATCCATCTTTTGATGCACCTTATTTAAGTGCATTAAATATTAATGACAATTGTGTGGAAGTATTTGTTCAGCAATCTGAATATTTAGAAAAACCAACAGTAACTCTAATTCCAGGCACTAATTATCTGACAGTTAACAATGTATCTTCTCTTGAAGGTGATGAAAAATTTCAAATTATAAGAAACTGGATTGAAAAGAAAAATGAAGTAGTGGTTAAAGGTAAACTCCCAATTTCAAATCGATATGTTAGACAATTTGTAAATGTATTAGAGCCTGCTAAATATTTCTTAACATTATTCTCAGAAGTTTTAGATTCAAACAATATAAAAACATTAGGTAATACGGTACTACAAGTTCTTCCTCTGGAAACTAATCTTCTTTATTCCTTTAAAAGAAAATATTCAGATATTATTGAAAATCTTAACAAGACCAGTGATAATTTAAGTGCAGAGATGACATTGTATGCACTCGCTAACGAATACTATGGCAAACCTGCAACTGCCGATAGTGGTGTTCAGTTAATTAATCTTATGATGGATTCAATTGGATTAGAAAGTAAAGATTATAGAATTGTCGATGGTTCCGGCGTCTCTCATTATAATAGTGTTAGTGCAGAAGTACTTGTTAATATTTTAAAATACTTTTACGATGAGAAACCTGAGTTGTATGAGATTTTGAATAATTCGTTTCCTATTGCAGGAATTGATGGAACACTTGAATTCAGAATGCGAAATACTGTTGCCGAAAATAATGTTCATGCAAAAACAGGAACGCTTACGGGAGTTAGTTGTATTTCGGGTTACTTATCAACAAAAAATAGACACAAACTTGCGTTCTCAATTATGATGCAGAATTTTGTTGTTTCATCATCAAAAGCAAAAGAATTTCAGGACGAGATTTGTAGAATATTATGTGAACTAAAATAGAACTGTAATTTTCAGATTATTTATCTTCTTTGATAAATTTATTGGTAGTCATTTCGAAGTCCGCCGCGGCGGATTAGACCTAGAAATCTACTTTTTTAAAATATTCAGATTTCTCCTTTTGGTCGAAATGACATGCATGCCAGGTTATTCGGATATAAAGATAAATATTTGGATCTGCATAAAACCATAAGTAATAATAAATATGACATCAATGAAAAAATCATATAAAGAATATATCATAACGGCAGAGCCATTTAATGTTGAGGTACTTTCCTCAATTTTATGGCAACTGAATATTGATGGTATAAACGAAGAAGTAAATTGCTTAAAAGTTTTTGCTCAGGATGAAAATGTTACTGTCAAAGCTATCGAAAATGAATTGCTTCATCTTAAAGAGAATAAGCTTTTAAGAGAATATGCAGTTCAAGAAAATTTTATTGTTGAAAAAAACTGGAATGAAGAATGGGAAAAGAGCAGGGAGGTAATTCACGTTACAGATAAGATTGTTATCAAGCCAACCTTCAAAGAATATGAAGCTGAAGCGAATGAAATTGTACTAACACTCGATCCCAAAATGTCCTTCGGTACGGGTGATCATCAAACCACAAAGATCTGTTTAATGTTTATTGAAAAATATTTGAAACCCGGTATGAAAGTGCTTGATGCTGGTTCAGGTACTGCAATACTTGGAATAGCAGCAGCAAAACTTGGATCAGGAAAAGTGATTGCTTTTGATATTGATGAATGGTGCTACGAAAATGGAATTGAGAATGTTCAACTAAATAGTGTTTCTGATAAAGTTGAAATAAGAAAATGTAGGTTGAATGATATTACTGAAAAAGATTTTGATTTTATCATTGCTAATATCCAAAAAAATATTTTACTTGAACTAGTAGAAGGATTAAAAGAACGAATAAAACCAAATGGTATATTAATTCTCTCAGGTCTGCTTGAAATGGATAGAGAAACAATCATTTCAAAATATTCTGAAGCTGGTTTTAAGGAAATTGATTTCTTGAAAATGGATGATTGGATTGGAATAGCATTTAAATCGCTATAGAACGCAGATGACGCAGATCTCCGTTGATCCGATCAGTGCAAATCCGTGTCATCCGCGTTCTATTGTTCTATTTCTGATAAATTATTTTCCCATCAAAAATGGTCATCTCAACAGTTGCATTTTTTATTTTAACAGGATCAATTATTAAAATATCATCACTTAAAACTATCAAGTCTGCAAGTTTTCCAACTTCAATGCTGCCCTTAATATTTTCTTCAAAAGATGCATAAGCTGAATTTATTGTATAACATTTAATTGCATCTTCAACAGAAATTTTTTGTTCTGGTATCCAGCCGTTTGGATTTTTATCATCCAATGTCCTTCTGGTAACTGCAGCATAAAGCCCTAGTAAAGGATTTAATGGTGCTACATACCAATCAGTACCAAAACACATTTTAACACCGGCATCTAAAAAGGATTTAAACGGATACGTATATTTTATTCGTTCAGGTCCAATTCTTTTTTCAGCCCAAACACCATCATCAATACAGTGATAAGGCTGAACCGATGCAACTACTCCCAGTTCGGCAAATCTTGGAATATCTTCAAATCTTATATGCTGTGCATGCTCTAATCTAAATCTTCTATCCCATTTTGGATTTTCATTAATTATTTTTTCATATAAGTCGAGCATATAGGAATTTGCTCTATCACCAATTGCATGTACAGAAAGCTGCAGGTTATTTTTATCAGCATCCAAACACCACTTCTCCATACTGCCATCGGTTATGATGTCCATAGCAAGGCCGGTTGTAAGGGTATCCTGATCATATCTGTCAAAAAACCACGCAGTACTTGAGCCAAGAGAACCATCGGCAAAAGCTTTTAGTGAACCCATTCTAATAATGTCATCTCCATATCCTACTTTAATATTTTTTTCAATATGATCTTTGTAATCTGAAATAGGCCAGCGTGTAAAAATCCTGCAAGTTAATTTATCTTCATTCTTTGCTTTTAAGAAAGCAGTTAGTGCATCTCCATAAGTTATATCCTGAACACTTGTTATGCCCAATCGCTTGGCTTCATTTAAGGCTGCAAGCAATGCTTCATAGTTTTCTTCAGCAGAAGGTTCCGGAATAAATTTTGTAACTAAATACATTGCGTTATCTTTTAGCACTCCTGTCGGTTCCCCGGTTTTGGGATCTTTAACTATCAATCCACCATCCGGAGTTTCTGTGTCTTTAGTTATTCCGGCTAACTTTAAAGCATAAGAATTTGCAACTGCCATATGTCCATCAAGTCTCTCCACAAATACAGGTTGGTTTGATACAACCTCATCGATCATTTCTCTGGTTGGTAGATCTTTAACTTCCCATTTTTCGTGATCCCAATAACCGCCGGTTATCCATTTACCTGGATGTTTTTCAGAATAGTCTTTTAAGATTTGTTTGAATTCAGAGGTTGTGTTTGCCGGTCGAAGATCGATGCCGA
Organism: Ignavibacteriales bacterium; assembly: GCA_038214015.1. Taxonomy (GTDB): domain Bacteria; phylum Bacteroidota; class Ignavibacteria; order Ignavibacteriales; family Ignavibacteriaceae; genus IGN3. The sequence continues at coordinate 5,245 of JBBQSH010000024.1, forward strand.
GTAAATAAAATCCGCCAGTGATAAAGTGAACATGATTATCAATAAATCCGGGCAGCATAAGTTTACCTTTAAGATCAATTACCTCTGTGGATGCATCAATCAGTTTTTTTGCATCCTCATTTGATCCAACAAAGACAATCTTATTTTCATCAACCACAACTGCTTGTGCCAGAGGTTGATTTTCATTTACAGTGTAAACCTTGCCATTTATAAATGCTGTTTTCATAGTTTGTGCTTGTATTGATGTTATAAAAAGAATTGATAAGAAAACGGTGATTATATTTTTCATGATTTTCCTTAGAGATTACTTATTGAAAAATACTTAAGCAATTAATAAAGAAAAAGGATTTAAACCAATAAAGATTTAAATCCTTTTAACAGCGAATAGAAAAATATTATTTCATCAATTGCATTTTCTTTACTAAAGTAAAATTACCAGCCTCTATTTTATAAAGATAAATTCCGCTTGAAAGGTTCCCAGCATTGAAATTAACTGAATGAGTACCTGCTGAAAATTTTGAATTTACTACTTCAGCTACCTTTTGTCCAATTAAATTGTAAATACTAATCTTAACACTACTTTCAGCAGGCAGAGTAAATCCAATTTTTGTAGATGGATTAAACGGATTTGGATAATTTTGTTTTAATGAAAATTCTAATTGTGTAAATCCATCAACCTCTACAATTGATGAGTATTCAAATGAGCCGTCAAAATCCACTTGTCTTAATCTATAAAAAGATTTTTGTGAAGAAATATTTGAAATAGAGAAATTGTAATTTTTACTCTCTGTTGTTGTTCCATAACCAGGTGCAAATCCAATCTTTTCAAAAGTCTGATTATCAACACTTGCTTCAACATCAAACCCTAGATTATTTAGTTCAGTAGCAGTTGTCCAATTTAAAATTATATTTTTATCCACTACAGAAGCACTGAATGATGTTAGTTCAACAGGGATAAAGAAAGGAGAATTAAGTTTATAAAATCCACCGCTCTGAGCAGCAAATTGGGTTATTGAATCAACCGAAATAACCTGATAGCCTGATGAAGGGATACTAATCGGTGCCCAGGAAAAGCCACCGTCAGTAGATCTCCAACTACCAGGTGAAGTTGAATAACTATTAGCCAAAATTATATTTCCATCTGATTCTTGAATATGAACTCCCCACATGTTAATTGATCCAAAATAAGGAACGAGTGTCCATGATTGACCAAAATTTGTGGACTTAAGCATCCCGCCGCCGCCGCTCCACTTAGTGGCCCAGGCAATGCCGGGATTTTGAAAGTCAACTGAAATGGTTGGAATTTCACCGGAAGTACTGTAAGTCTGAGCCCATGTTACACCATAATCGGTGCTCCTGAATATTCCAGTTCCATTATCGCCAACCAGAATAATTGAAGTATCAGGAAAAACTTCAATATCACAGGGGGCACTGTTTGATCCAACATTTGTTGAGATGGTTGCCCAGGTAGATCCAAAATCTGTAGAACGCGAAAAATTAGTTCCGTTCATCATATATAATGTATCAGGATGACTGGGATCTTGTGTAATCGGAATTCCAAAGAATGAAAATGTTAAACCATCGGCAGTAATCGTCCAGGATGCTCCAGAGTCTGTAGTCTTAACAACTTTATCAGATCCTCCCTCAATTCCAACTACTATAGTAGATGTATTGTAATCATCAACAATTACACATTTTATTTCTGTTGCTTGAGGAACGTTGATGCCCATTTGAGTAAAAGTTTCACCTCGATCTGTACTTTTATATATTTTATTATCATCTCCGTAGTAAACGTTATTATGATTAAATTGTTCAACGTCTATTGGACCACCCAAACTTGAACCGGATTGTTTTAATTCCCAGGTATAAAATTGAGAGAATGCGGATGCTATAAGAGATAAAGAGAATAATACGGTAAAGATAAATCTCATCCTGAAACCTCGTATTTGATTTAAAATTATTAAATAATTGGATTAGCGTTTTTAAGATAAAGATATGACAGAAAATTGCAAAAAATATTTTGGTCTTTGATCATAAATTATTGTTAACTAAATAAAAACTTGTCTCTATTCATTAGCATACATTAAAGAAAATTTTTATGTTCAGATAAATAAAATAAAAAGTTAAGGGAGAAAATGAATTTAGATGTTCTAATTTTTGCTGCTCATCCTGATGATGCAGAACTTGCTATGGGAGGTACTATTGCAAAACTTGCTAAAAATAATCTTAAAGTTGGCATAATTGATTTAACTCGGGGGGAATTAGGCACTAGAGGTACCTCAGAAACAAGGCAGCTTGAGGCATTTAATGCAGCTCTTGTGCTAAAAACTTCCGTGAGGGAAAATTTTGAAGTTCCTGATGGTAATATAAAAAACTCAAATGAAAATTTGATGAAGGTGGTAATTGTAATTCGAAAGTACAAACCTAAAATTGTTTTCGCTCCTTATTTTAATGATCGTCATCCAGATCATATTGATGCGAGCCGCTTAATAAAACGAGCAATGTTTTCAACAGGATTAAGTAAAATAAAAACCTTTGATAAAGAAGTTCCACAAAATCATTACAGACCTGAAAAATTATTCTACTACATGCAGACTTACACATTTGATCCAACCTTTATTGTGGATATTTCAGATACGTTTGATTTAAAAATGAAAGCTGTAGAATGTTATGGAACACAATTTCACAATCCTAAAAGTATAGAACCCGAAACATTTATAAGTAAGCCCGGATTTCTTAATAATATAAAATCACGGGCAGAATTTTATGGATTTTCAATTGGCAAAATGTATGGTGAACCATTTTATTGTGAAGAAAAAATTGAATTTGATTTGGTTAACTCTATAAGAAAAAAGTAATTAAATTACTGTCAGATTTTGGCACACAATTTTTAATAAAAAGACTGATCAATTAAAAAAGGAAAAACAATGATAAGAAAAGTAAAGTTGATAGAAGAACTTGAGTCGATTGGTATTAGAAATACTCGTGAAGTATTTTATAATTATGGAACTCCCGCTCTATACGAACAAGTTATCAGAAGACGTGAAGGATTACTCGCACATCTTGGACCTCTTGTTGTTAGAACCGGTTATCATACCGGAAGAAGCCCGAATGATAAGTTCATAGTAAGAGAACCTGAAAGTGAAAAAAATATTTGGTGGGGTAAAGTAAACAAGGGAATGTCTGCTGAATGTGCTGAAAGACTTTACTTTAAAATGATGGCATACATTCAGGGAAAAGATTTATATGTAGAGGATTGTTATGCAAGTGCCGATGAAAAACATAAAATCGGTATTCGTGTTGTTACAGAAAACGCATGGCATACTTTATTTGCAAGAAATATGTTCAGGCGATATTCAACAGATGAAGAATTATCAAATCATAAAACTGATTTTACAATAATTCAGATGCCAAATTTTCATGCGGATAGAGAAGTAGATTGCACAAACTCAGAAGTTTTTATCCTATTGAACTTTACTAAAAAGATTGTTCTTATTGGTGGAACAAGTTATGCCGGTGAAATTAAGAAATCAGTTTTCACAATAATGAATTATCTTATGCCGCTGCGTGGTGTAATGTCAATGCACTGTTCTGCAAATGTTGGTAAAGATAATGACGTTGCCTTGTTCTTTGGTTTAAGCGGAACTGGTAAAACAACTTTATCAGCAGATCCAAAAAGAAAATTAATTGGCGATGATGAGCACGGTTGGAGTGATGATGGTGTATTTAACTACGAAGGTGGATGCTATGCAAAGGTTATTAAGTTATCCGAAGAAGCTGAACCAGAAATTTATGAATGCACCAGAAAATTTGGTACTATATTAGAAAATGTTCAAATAGATGCTCATACAAGAAGATTAGACTTAGATGATGATACATTCACTGAAAACACACGAGCAGCCTATCCATTAACTCATCTTTCAAACATAGTAGAAGATGGGAAAGCCGGACATCCTAAAAATATTATTATGCTTACCGCAGATGCATTTGGTGTACTGCCTCCAATTTCAAAACTATCTACCGAACAGGCAATGTATCATTTCATTTCCGGTTATACCGCAAAAGTTGCGGGAACGGAAAAGGGAGTTACTGAACCGAAAGCAACTTTCAGCACTTGTTTTGGCGCGCCATTTATGGCTCTTCATCCAAGTGTGTACGCAAAACTGCTTGGCGAAAAAATTGTTAAGCATAAAGTTAATTGCTGGCTTGTAAATACAGGCTGGACAGGTGGACCTTACGGTGTTGGAAATCGTATGAAGATAAAATATACTCGTTCTATGTTAACAGCAGCCTTGGAAGGGAAATTGGATAATGTTGAATTTATCAAAGACCCTTTCTTTAATTTAATGGTGCCGCAAACTTGTCCCGAAGTACTTGCAGAAGTATTAAATCCCAAAAATACCTGGAAAGATAAAAACGCATACGATGAGCAAGCAAAAAAGCTTGCAAATATGTTTGTAGAAAATTTCAAAGAGTATTCGGAAGGAACTTCGGATGCTATAAAGCAATCTGGTCCTAATAAGTTCTAAATTCTTGAAGCGGGATAAGGAATAATTTATCCCGCTTTATTAAAATAGGTTTGTACCTTTATTGATTCTCATCTAAACTACTTTTAATTTCCTCTTAAATATTTTATTCACTACTTCAAAAAGGATTATCAGATGGCAGTAAAAAAACTCTCCGGTGACGTTTATTATCCTACAAAAGAAATAATGGATTATGCTCATGCAAAATGTGAAAGCTTATACAAATTAGCAGAAAAAGATTTAGCTGGGTTTTGGGCGAAGGAAGCTGAAAATCTTTATTGGCATAAGAAGTGGAATAAAGTTTTAGATGATTCTAAAAAACCGTTTTTCAAATGGTTTACAGGTGCAAAAACCAACATCTCTTATAACTGCCTTGATGTTCATGTTCAAACTCCGCGAAGAAATAAACTTGCTCTCATTTGGGAAGGCGAAGATGGCGAGTTTAGATCATACTCCTACTTTAAATTACACAGAGAAACCTGCCGCTTTGCCAATGTATTGAAAAGTCTCGGAGTTAAAAAAGGTGATAGAGTTACTCTTTATATGGGCAGGATTCCTGAATTGATGATAGGTATGTTAGCCTGTGCAAGAATTGGGGCAATCCATTCCGTTGTGTATGGAGGATTCTCGGTTGAAGCACTTCACGAAAGATTGGAGGACAGCCAGTCTAAAGTTTTGATTGTTGCCGATGGCGCCTTTCAAAGAGGAAAAATAATTGAGCTTAAAAAAATTGCTGATGAAGCATTACAGCGTGCCGCAACTGTAGAAAGTGTTCTGGTTGTAAAGCGAACAGGTCATCAAATAAATATGGAATTTGGAAGAGATATGTGGTATCACGAGTTGGTAAATCTTCCAATCGCAAATAGTGCTGAATGTCTGGAAATTGTGGATGCCGAACATCCTTTGTTTTTACTATACACATCAGGCACTACAGGAAAACCTAAAGCTATTATGCACACACACGGTGGTTACATGGTTGGCACCTATACTACACTAAAATATGTTTTTGATATTCATGAGGAAGATAGATTTTGGTGTGCCGCTGATCCAGGCTGGATTACAGGGCATAGTTATATTGTTTATGGACCATTATTAAATGGTGCTACATCGTTTATGTATGAAGGCGCTCCAACTTATCCATATCCGCATCGCTGGTGGCAAATGATTGAGAAGTATGGAATTAATATTCTGTACACAGCTCCAACGGCAATTAGAGGTTTAATGAGATATGGTGATGCCTGGCCAAATCGTTACAACTTATCATCATTACGATTATTAGGAAGTGTTGGTGAACCAATAAATCCCGAAGCATGGAAGTGGTATCACAGAGTAATCGGTAAAGAAAAATGCCCGATTATGGATACATGGTGGCAGACAGAAACAGGAATGTTTATGATAACGCCAATGCCGTGTACACCCTTAAAACCTGGTTCAGGTACAAAACCATTTCCTGGTTTAATAATGGATATTGTTGATGAAGAAGGTAAATCTGTAAAACCAAATGAAGAAGGTTATTTGGTTATCAAAACACCTTGGCCATCTATGCTGCGTACAGTTTGGAATGATCCTGATAGATATGTGCAGCAATATTGGACACGCTTTCCGGGAATGTATATGACAGGCGATTCTGCCCGCAGAGATGATGATGGATATTTCTGGATAATCGGTAGAGTTGATGATGTAATAAAAGTTTCAGGTTACCGATTAGGAACTGCAGAAATTGAAAGTGCACTCGTTAGCCATCCATCGGTTGCAGAGGCAGCGGCAATTGGATTACCACACGAAGTTAAGGGAAATGCAATTCATTGTTTTGTTATTCTTAGATCAGGATTTGAAAAATCGGATAAACTGATTGAAGACTTAAGAAAGCATGTTGGACATGAAGTTGGACCAATAGCAAAACCGGAACAAATAGAAATTGTTGATTCATTACCAAAAACACGAAGTGGAAAAATTATGCGAAGAGTTCTTAAAGCTAAAGCGTTAGGGTTAGATCCTGGTAATTTGAGTACGCTAGAAGAATAAAAGAAAGGGGTCCCTTCAGACCCCTTTTTGTTAAGCAAATTTTATAAGCAAATAGATTATAAGAATAGGAATTCCTAAAAATATAATTCCTTGTATATAATCTTTAATTACTGAGGATTTATCCTCTTCATTTTTAATCTCTTTCATTTCATTCCTTTAATATCGTATTATTTTTTTGTTACCTTCATAACTTTGTAAAAACAATATGAGGTAAGTGTAATTATTATTCCCCATCCAAGCACTAAAAATATCCAGCCGCCTAAATTCATAGATCACCTGACGATTTTAGTTAAAAGTTTAAAGCTTTATTTAGGACCTACATAGAATAAATATTAGGATCAGAAAACTGAATATTTAGTTTATTGGAGGGGCTCTAAAGGAATTATTTGAATTGCATAGAAGAAGAAAAATAGTAACAGAATATGAAGCATTATTAATAAAATATTCTGTGTATTCTGAATTAAGTTGATCAGATATTAAAGCAGATTTATCATAATTGAATTTACTATAATCATGGGTTTTATATCTTTGACTGCGTTCATTGAGATTTAATTCTATACTATTTTGGCTTACTGAAATGATATATTCATTTTTGTAATTTTTAGCTGCAATAGAATTATCAGCAAAAACTTCCGAAGTAGTTAAAAAAAAGAATGAATAAATTAAAATTATTCGGACGAACCTTTGAAAAAAGTAGTTATCGCTTTGCCTAAAAATATTTGGTTTAAAAATTTTCATAAACTTTGTCGGAACAAACATAGTTTTAATTTAAATCACCACCAAAAAGTTTAATAGTTATATCAAAACGGCTATGGAAAATTCCTCTTTTTTATGTGTTAGTTTAGAAATAACTGTTCTATATTTGCTCATCATTTTTAAGGTATTGTTTTCAATAAATGCAGTTCAAGCTTAATTTTTTCTTCGTGCTACTTCTTCTTCTAAGTTCAGTATATCCGTCAGAGTCTTTAGCTCAGCAATTCGGAAAACTAAGAGGTATTGTAACAGATTCAACAAATGGAGAAGCACTTGCTTATTGTAATGTTTTTGTTCAGGAGTTGAATACCGGTGCTTCAACAAATGAGCGTGGTCTGTTTCTCATCAATTCTCTTCCAGCAAATAAAAAATATACCATCGTTTCTTCTTATGTTGGATATGAAACAAAGATTTTATCAGTTGAAATTCTTCCTGATAGAGTTAATGATATAAATATAAAACTTAAACCACTTAGTATTGAACTGCAGACAATTGAAAAAGTGGGAGAGAAGATTATTGAAAAAAACTCCACTGATATTGGATTAGAAAGAATTTCAATCAGGCAGATTGAAAACCTGCCTAAAAGTGTTGAAACGGATGTTATGAGAAGTCTGCAATATCTTCCGGGCGTAAGCAGCACAGGAGATATTTCTGCAAAGTATTATGTTCGAGGTGGCACAAGTGATCAGAATCTTATTTTATTAAATGGTGCCACAATTTATAGCCCTTTCCATTCACTCGGCATCTTTAGCGTGATTGATCCTGATATGATAAACAGCGTTGATTTTTACAAAGGAAGTTTTACTTCAGAGTTTGGTGGCAGACTTTCGTCAGTGCTTAACGTCATTTCCAAAGACGGAAATAAAAATAGGTTTGGTGGTATGGCAAGCGTAAGTTTTTTAACTGCAAAAGCGCTTGTGGAAGGTCCGATTCCCAATGGCTCATTTATAATTACAGGAAGAAAAAGTATTTCGGATCAAGTACTAAAAAATTTTTTAAATGATGAGATAGTGCCAATAGATTTTTATGATTTTTCATTTAAGCTTAATTATTCCAGTGCTAATCTTTGGCAGAATGCTAAGTTTGTTGTGTTTGGATTTTTTAGTGGCGATAAAATAGCTTATGATGATCCTACTCGTGAAAATTATAATTGGAAAAGTAATCTTATAGGTTTTGAATGGCTTCAGATCTATGATGTTCCTGTTTATTCAAGAATTGCCGTATCCCTCAGTCAGTTTGATGGCGAAGTTATTCCAAACTCAACTACTATCAAACCTATGAAAAATTTAATAGATGATTTTAATGTAAGTGTGGATTTTAATTTAGTTTCGGATAGCAAGGACGAGATATCGTTAGGACTTAATTTAAAAGTTTTAGATACACAATTGTTATCTCAAAATACCGTTGGAGCTATAACAAATATATCCAGGTTCTCTGGTAATTTTTCACTTTATGGAAAGTATAAGTTTTTAAGATTCGATAATTTTGGACTTGATGCCGGAGCAAGAATTAACGTGTCTGGATTAACAAGAAGTGGAAGTTTAGTACCAGAACCACGTATCAGCTTGAACTACAGATTTTTGCCCTTCGTATCATTTAAAGCAGCCTGGGGAATATATCTTCAGGAAGTTTCAACCGTTTCTGATGAAGATGAGGTGATTTCTTTTTTCGAACCGTGGATCATTATTCCAGGTTATTTAGATCCTTCTAAAGGAACTCAATTTTCTGCGGGCTTTGATATTGACATAAGTCAATCAATTAATTTTAGTATAGAAGGGTATTACAAACTAACAAAAAACTTACCGATCATTAACACAAAAAAGTATTATGATTTTGAAAACGATTTAGTCAGCGGTACAGGTGAATCTTATGGCTGGGAGTTTTTATTAAAGTATGCCAATTATCCATTTGCCTTTACTGGATCTTATGCTTTGAGTTGGGCATACAAAGAAGTGGATGATTATCTATACTATCCCAAATATGATTCACGAAACGCACTTAATTTTTCTGTAGAATATTCTTTAGGTGGAGGTTGGATCACAAGTGCTGTCTGGGCTTACTCATCTGGGCTTCCATTTACTCAATTAATGGGATATTATGATAAAATATATCTTACAAATTTATTCGACCCATGGTATCAGAGCGGCAATATAAATCCTTACTTAATTCTTGGCGATCAAAATCTCGGAAGGCTGCCATCTTATCACCGGCTTGATTTCAGTATTTCAAAACTAACAGAGATATATGGTCTAAAAACAGAAATTGATTTTAGCATTATCAATATTTACGATCGTGAAAATATTTTTTATTTCGATCGAGAAACAGGGGAACAGGTTAATATGCTTCCGCGTTTATTTACCGCAACCATAAAAATAGAAATATGAAAATAAAATTTTTAATTGTTGTTTTATTAATAGTTTTCATCTCAATTTCTTGCGATGATAACTTTAATCCATTTGGTGATTATAAGGAGAAATATATTCTTACCTGTTTGCTTGATGGCAATTCATCACCTCAGGTTGCAACTTTATCTAAAAGTTATTTTACAGGTACTTTTAATCCATATGATAATACAACAGATCCTGCTTTAGAAGGTGCTGAAATAAGAGTGTGGCTTTCTGATTCAGTTTATTTATTTAAAGACAGTACAGTAGAAAGACAGGATACTTCACATTATAATACTCCATTTAAATTTTATTATACGGATGAGGTAAAACCTACGGCAGGCAAAGTTTTAGAAATAGAAGCACTTCTTCCATCCGGAAAGAGATTGCGATCATCAACTGTAACACCAAATGATATTTCATTCGCTAACCAGAATCCAAATGTTATTCCTCCTGTTGATAATAATTTTTTAACATTCAGATGGCAGTCTCATTCCACTTACACTTTTTATGATATTAGAATTTTGGTTACGTATTACAAAAATGAAAACGGCACAAATGTTAAGTATGAAAAAGAAATACCAATAACATATAATTCTCAAAGCGGCATAGATGAACCAGTTTATCCCCTTGCAGCTAGACAAACTGTCGTTTCTTATCCAATGGATGTTGTAACGAAATTTATAGAAAGTATTTCTGAAGGAAATGATAACAAATCAAATTATTATGTAGAGATAAAACCAAAAGTTGAAGTTTTAGTTATGGATGAAGCACTATCAAGATATTATTCATCAACCAGCCAAGACTTAAATGATCTGACAGTTAGGTTAGATGAAAATGATTACACAAACATCGATGGCGGCTTTGGAATTTTTGGAACTTATATTTCCAAAAGATACACTGCTATTTCTTTTATAGCTTCGTATCTGCAATCATTCGGCTACAATGTAATTTATAATTAGCAAAATGAAATTAGAAATCAGACATATTAAAAAGTATTTACAGGTTATTTTATTTTTTACATCCTTTTTGCTATTCATCTCCGGATGCGACAAAGAAGTTTCTACCTCACCTCTTGATGAAGAAATTCCTCAATCATTTTTATATGTTGATTCTGAACCTATGGGTTCTACAATTTATTTAAATGGAAAAAACACAGGAAGAAATACCCCTGACTATATACCTTACCTCGAAGAAGGACATTATCAAATTACACTAAAGAAAAAATATTTTAGGGACACAACTCTTACTATTACTTTAACAAATAATGATACGTTAAATTTATATGTGGATTACTTTCAAAATCCTTTAATGTTTGGCAAAATTACTTTTAACTCAGCTCCCATAAATGCAGAAATTATTTTGGATGATTCGATAACAGGTCTACAAACCCCTGCCGTTATAAATAATTTAGTTCCCGGTAAGTATGTTGTTAAGTATAAATTATATAATCATCGGGACTCTGAACTTGATATAGTGGTTGAAAGTAATAAAACCACAGCTTCATATATGCAATTAAGAGATACATCCCAATGGGTAGATTACCAAATAACAAACTCGGAAATTCAATCAAGTCTTTTAACTACAATTGATTCAGATAATAATAATGCTAAATGGATTGGAACATCAAATCTTGGTTTAATTAGTTTTGATGAAATTGATTTTAATAATTTTAACATCAGTAACTCTGGGATCCCTTCGAATCAAGTAAATTGTGTTAAAATTAGTGGGGATAATCGTGTATGGGTAGGTACAAATAACGGACTCGGAATCTTTGATGGTATTTCATGGCAGGTTTACAGAAGTGAAAACTCTTTATTGCCAAACAATAATATTAATGCAATTGAAATTGATGCTTTGGGTGCAGCGTGGATCGGGACAAACAATGGGTTTGCAAAATTCGATGGAATTAATTGGCAGCAGTTCAATTATATTTCACAGCAATTTACGTATTTGTGGGTTACAAGTCTTAAGTTTGATGGCTCAAATATTCTGTGGATTGGCTCGAATAACTTTGGAATATTGAAATTTGATGGCAGCACTTTTACTGAATATGTAAGTTCGGATTTTAATTTTCTGACAAATAAAATTTCATCAATCGCGCTTGATAATGCAAATAAACTTTGGTTCGGACAATTATTAGAGAATGCTGTCCGTGGGGGTGTTTCAATTTATAACGGTTCCTCATTTTCAAATATTTATATCGGAACAATAAATAATAAAATAAATTCTATTTACACAACCGGAAGCACAAAGTGGATATGTACGTCTGAAGGATTATCAAAATACGATGCCAGCAATGCAAGTATATTTTTTAGTGTGCTTAACTCCTATTTAACAAATGATAATGTTACAGATGCTGTAAAAGATTTAAATGGTAATCTTTGGATAACCACTTTTGGCGGTGGTTTAAATAAACTTAAAAATCAATAAAATTTTATAATAATATTATTCGGAATGTTCTATGAAATTTAAATTATTCATATCGATTATATCCATTTTTATTTTTTCGAGTTTAGGTTTAGCTCAGACAGAGGATACTTTAAATTCAGATTTATATAAATGGCTAAAGTCTTTACCGGATATTGAAGTAACCCCAATTAAATCAGATAATATTTTTTCTGAAGCTTATGAAATATTTGTAATACAACCTATCGATCACAATAATCCTGACGGACCAAAATTTAAACAGCAGATATTTTTGTCACATATTGATAATGAAAAACCAATGGTTATCGATCTTGATGGGTATGCTGTTAATAACCGTACAACGGAATTAAGCAGAATATTAGAGTGCAATCAAATAATGGTTGAGCATAGATATTTCGGTGAATCTGTTCCTTCTCCATTTGATTGGAAATATCTTACGATTAAACAAGCTGCTGATGACCATCATCGAATTATAGAAATGTTTAAAGATTATTACACTGGTAAATGGGTTTCGACTGGTATAAGCAAGGGTGGGTCTTGCGCAATTTTTCACGGATACTTCTATCCTGATGATGTTGATGCTTCGGTTCCATATGTTGGTCCGTTAAATCTATCCATAGATGATCAAAGAGTTTATGAATGGATTAAATCTGTTTCAACTCCGGAGTGCAGAGAAAAAGTTTATAATTTTCAAAAGCTTTGTTTTGAAAAACGTGATGAGTTGTACCCAATATTTTTAAAAAATGCTGAAGAAAAAAAACTAACCTATGATATTGTTGGTTATGAAAAAGCCTATGAGTATTCTGTTCTCGAATACTCATTCGCTTATTGGCAGTGGGGGAATGGTGATTGTTCAATTATTCCCGATGAGAATTCTCCAATAGAGGAAATATGGGAACACTTTTCCGAAAATGGCGGGGTCACTTATTTTGACGATTCTTCCATTATTGACAACTTTGCTTTCTTCTATCAATGTTATACTGAGTTTGGTTATTATGCTTATGAGGTAGATCAATTTAAAGATTACATCAAATATGCCGATGGACAAACTCCATTTTTTATCCCAAAAGATTCCAATCCAACTTATGATCCAAGACTGCTCAAAAAAATAAATAACTGGGCTTCTAACGAAGCTGATAATTTTGTATTTATTTATGGCGGTAATGACCCCTGGACTTCACCGGGAGTTTGCTTAACAGGGAAAACAAATTCGATAAAAATGGTTTTACCAAATGGTTCACACGCTTCAAGGATTAAAGGGTTTTCAAAGAATGATAAAGAATTAATTTATTCACGCTTAGAAAACTGGCTTGGTATACAAATAGAAAGATAAAAACTTTAGTATTTTTTTATATAAAAAGGGGAATTATTTCATTTCCTTTTTTTATATTTCGCTCAACCTTTATCTGTGCCACTCATCATTGAACTTTTGGGCTCTTTTTTCGGTTTACATATTTTTACACATTCATTAACTAAACTATTTCAATGGAAACTAAAAACGCTGACTTATCATCATTAAGAATTGATAGATCCAATAAACCAGAAGTAAACGCAGGTAAAAAAAATATATTTATAATAATTGGAGTTATTCTAATTCTAATAGTTGGATATTTTGTAATTACATCATTTTTTGGTTCTTCAGTTGAGGTTAAACTAACAACTGCCGTGCTTCAAAAACCTGGACAAACTACTGCCTCATTGAATGCGAGCGGTTATGTTGTTGCACAACGAAAAGCTGCAATCGCCTCAAAAGGAACTGGAAGATTAATTTTTCTGGGAGTTGTTGAAGGTGATAAAGTAGTGAAGAACCAGATTATTGGAAGGCTGGAGAACACAGACATCCTTCCTCAGCTTGAAGAAGCAAAAGCAAATCTTCAATTATACAAAGCAGATTTAAACAGTGCTGAAAATACTTTTAACAGAGAAAAAGAGTTATTTCAAAAAGGTTTAAGTTCTCAACAGACCTATGATCAGGCTGAAGCAACCTATAACAGATTACTTGCATCAATAGAAATTGCTAATGCAAGAATTAAGCAATATGAAGTTGCAATTGAAAATACATTAATTCGTGCACCGTTTGATGGGACTGTTTTGACAAAGAATGCTGAAGTTGGAGAGATTGTAGCTCCATTTGGTGGAAGTACAACTTCTAAAACTGCTGTTGTTACAATTGCGGATATGAAGTCATTACTTGTTGAAGCAGATGTTTCGGAATCAAACATTGAAAAAATTCAGGTTAATCAGGATTGTGAAATAATATTAGATGCGTATCCGGAAAAGAGTTATTCTGCTTATGTATTTAAAATAGTTCCAACTGCTGATCGTTCAAAAGCTACGGTATTGGTAAAGGTAGGATTTAAAAAATATGATAGCAGAGTACTACCCGAAATGAGTGCGAAGGTTTCATTCTTTACGGAACCTGTTGATACTTCTATTGCAAATCTGAAACCTATTCTTGTAATTCCATCTTCCTCAGTGAGAAATGAAGGCGGTGTTAATTTAGTTTTTACTGTTTCTGAAAACAAAGCAGTTAAAAATGAAGTTACCATCGGACAAACATTAGGTTCTTATGTAGAAATCATTTCAGGTTTGAAATCAGGTCAAAAAGTTATTTCAACTCTTAATGAAAAAATTAAAGATGGTGTTGAAGTAAAATTAGCAGAGCAATAAAAGTATAAATATATCTTGGAGAATAAATGGCAACATTAATCAATGTTCAAAACGTTTCTAAATCTTATTGGCGAAATAGTATTGAAATTCCAGTTCTTAATAATATTACGATAAACGTTGAACAAGGTGAATTTCTTGCATTGATGGGTCCATCAGGTTCAGGTAAAACAACATTGTTAAATCTTATTGCAGGAATTGATAAACCAAGCAACGGTAATATTATTATTGATGGAACCAATATTGCTACATTGGGTGAATCTGCACTTGCAAAATGGCGTGCTAACAATGTTGGATTTATTTTTCAGTTTTATAATTTAATTCCAGTACTTTCTGCTTTTGAAAATGTTGAGTTGCCATTACTGCTTACAAAACTTTCCAAATCTCAAAGAAAAAAACAAGTTGAAACAGCATTGAATCTTGTTGGACTAGGCGATAGAATGCATCACTCACCAAAACAACTTTCCGGTGGACAGGAACAAAGAGTTGCAATAGCACGAGCAATTGTAACTGATCCCGTTTTAATAGTCGCAGATGAGCCAACTGGTGATCTTGACAGACAATCAGCAGAAGAGATTCTTACATTGATGGAGAGACTCAACAACGAATTTCAAAAAACAATTATAATGGTTACTCACGATCCGCATGCTGCTGAACGAGCTAAACTTCTTAAGCATCTTGAAAAAGGTGATTTGGTAGGAGCATAAAATGAAAATTTTAAAATTGATTTTTGCAAATGCACTAAGGCATAAGCTAAGAACATTTCTCACAATCTTAGGTATTGTGATTGCAGTTGTAGCATTTGGACTATTAAGAACCGTTGTTACAGTGTGGGACTCCAGCGTTGATGCTGCTTCTGCAAATCGTTTAATAACACGCCAGGCTGTTTCATTTCTTTTTCCTCTACCCTATGCTTACAGAGATAAAATTAAAGATGTAGAAGGTGTTAAAACTGTTAGTTACGCAAACTGGTTTGGTGGTATCTATAAAGATAAAAATAATTTCTTCGCACGATTAGCTGTAGATCCTGAAACGATTTTTGATGTTATGCAAGAGTTTTTAATTACTGATGAAGAACTTGCTAACTTTAAAAAAGAGAGGAATGCGTGTGTTATTGGAGAAAGTATTGCCAAAGAGTACAATATTAAAATTGGTGATCAAATGGTTTTGGATGGGGACATTTTTCCGGGACGATGGGAATTTACTGTGCGAGGAATCTATAAACCCAAAAATCAAAATACTGATGGTACACAAATGTTATTTCACTGGACATACGTCGATGAGAGAATGAAAATCGAGTCTCCAGTGCGTGCTGGAGAAGTAGGATGGTATATAGTTTTGATTGATGATCCAGCTAGATCTGCTGAGATATCTGATCAGATAGATGTTAAATTCAAAAATTCTTCTGCTGAAACAAAAACCGAAACTGAAAAGGCATTTACACAAGGATTTGTTTCGGCATCGGGGGCAATTATTAGTGCTATGAATTTTATGTCTTTCGTTATTATTGGAATAATAATGCTCGTACTTGCAAATACAATGATAATGGCAGCAAGAGAAAGAACACGTGAATATGCTGTATTAAAAACGTTGGGTTTCTCAGCATTTCATCTTGTTGGTTTGATATTAGGAGAGTCTATGGTGATAGCCTTAGTCGGCGGTGGAATTGGTGTAGCATTGACTTATCCTATCGTTGCTGGATTTGAACAAGCAATTCCAAAAGGATTTTTCCCGTTCTTTTTCATAGAACCAATTACAACAATACTTGCAATGAGCGCAGCTATATTGATTGGAATTCTTGCATCTATTTTTCCGATTCAGAGAGCACTTAAAACAAAAATTGTTGATGGTTTTAGATTTGTTGGATAAAAGGTTAGGATTAAAAAATGAAAATTCCATTTAAATATACATTTAGAAATTTTACAGCAAGAAAACTTACTGCAATTATTACAGTTTCCGGTATTGCAATGGTTGTCTTTGTATTTGCTGCCGCATTAATGATGGCTTATGGTGTTGAAAAAACTTTAGTATCAACCGGATCAGCAGATAATATTAAAGTACTTCGTAAATCTTCACAAGGAGAAATCAGTAGTATAATTGATGGTGACACACAGAACATAATTCGAGCACTTCCACACATCGCAAAAGGTAGTGATGGGAACCTAATGATTTCTGCAGAACCAGTGGTGGTTATAAATCTGGAAATTAAGGGCGGCGGTATGAGTAATGTTACAGTTCGTGGTGTATCACAAACTGTTTATCAATTAAGATCTCAAATAAAATTAATTGAGGGGAGATTTTTTGATCCCTCATTAAGAGAATTGATTGTAGGAAAATCAATCAACAATAAATTTGAGGGAGCACAGATCGGCAGTAAAGTTAAATTTGCTGGTGACCAATGGGAAATAGTTGGATTGTTTGAGGCTGAAGGAAGCGGATTTGAATCTGAAATGTGGGGTGATGCTAATCAATTACTTAGTTCATTTAACAGAGAATCAAGTGTTTCAACTTTGACTTTAAAACTAGATGATATGGCAAATTATGAAGATTTTAAAAGATCTTTTGAAACAGACAAACGATTACTTCCTTTCGAAACAAAAACTGAGCAAAAATATTTTGAAGAACAATCAGAATATCTGGCTGGATTTATAAGAGTTCTTGGTATTTTTATTACAATAATATTTAGCTTCGGCGCTACTATCGGTGCAATGATTACTATGTATTCTGCCGTTGCTAATAGAACAGTAGAAATTGGCACAATGCGTTCACTTGGATTCAGCAGAAGAAGTATTTTATCAGCATTTTTATTTGAGGCTTTATTAACTTCAGTTGTTGGTGGAGTAATCGGCCTTTTTATTGCATCGTTTCTTCAGTTTTTTACGATTTCAACTTTAAACTGGAATTCATTTTCCGAACTTGCATTTTCATTTTCCCTTTCACCATCAATAATTGTTTCATCACTGATTTTTGCAGTTGCAATGGGAGTATTAGGTGGATTTTTCCCTTCGGTTCGTGCAGCAAGATTAAATATTGTTAAAGCTTTAAGAGCAGGTTAGATTTTATGTGTCATTCCCGCGAAAGCGGGAATCTCATTTATTATTTATTTAGAAGAACTTCTAGTTGCTTTTTCAATTCTTGTTTTGCAGATTCAGCTTGTTTAAAAATCAAATCAGCTTTTATAAAATCAAATACTCTCACATCATAAAGTAGGATTGGAGTCCACCTTAAGGTAAAACATAGATTTAATTAATAGAAGGAATGCTATATAGTTAGTGAAATTGAATAATTGAAGGTGGCCTCCAAGTAAATAAAGGTTTTAAGTGTAGGCCATCTTGAAGATGGACTACACATCAACCTATCCAATTGTCTTTTCAATTCTTCTTTTGCATATTCAGTTTGTTTAAAAATCAAATCAGCTTTTATAAAATCAAATACTCTCACATCATAAAGTAGGATTGGAGGCCACCTTAAGGTAAAACATAGATTTAATTAATAGAAGGAATGCTATGTAGTTAGTGAAATTGAATAATTGAAGGTGGCCTCCAAGTAAATAAAGGTTTTAAGTGTAGGCCATCTTCAAGATGGACTACACATCAACCTATCCAATTGTCTTTTCAATTCTTCCTTTGCAGATTCAGCTTGTTTAAAAATCAAATCAGCTTTTATAAAATCAAATACTCTCACATCAAATATTTCTGGTCGAATATAAATATCAGGTCGTAGAAATTTTAGTCTTTCCTTAATTATGGAATTCTGCATTGTCTGATATGTTGTAAAAACGGAATCAAATGTTGGCGGTATTTCACTTTCATTTTGAGCTTTGAATGCTGTAACATCTATCGCAATTGTGATATCACATTTATCCATTATCAAATCAAATGGAAGGGGGTTAACTGCACCGCCATCAATTAAAATTCTGTTTTTTATTTTAACCGGGGTAAATAAACCTGGCAAAGAATAACTTGCTTTTATCGGCTGAATCAAATCACCTTTTTCAAAAATAACTGCTTCCTTTTTCCAATAATCAGTTGTAACTATTTTTAATGGGATTTTTAATTCTTCAAATCTTGAAACCTTCAGATGATTTTTCATGTAGTTCTGAAATTTCTCGCCTTTTATAAATCCTGATCTTATGAACTGTGGATCAAACATTGTAAACATTTTTACAATATCAGATTTTAGTAAAAAATCAAATACAGAATCACTTTTGGGATTTATAAGCTGATCAAGAATACCTCTCATCTCTTTTCCTGTGAATCCAGCTGCATAAAATGCTCCAACAACAGCCCCAATACTCGAACCAGCAATAATTGAAGGTTTAACTCCAAGTTCGTCAAGTGCTTCAATCATCAAGAGATGAGCAATACCACGCGCACCACCAGCACCAAATGCAATACCAATGGACTTGGAGTCCACCTTTTTATTTGAATTAGTTGGATTAATAAGTTTGTTATTCATAAGACTTAAATATAGCTATAATACTGAAGGTGGCCTCCAAGTTGGGTTTAATGCAAATCATAAATAAATTTATTCTTTTCAACCTTACTAGAAGAAAATAATTTAAAGGCTTCAATAGAATTAATTCTATCCTTTACAAAAGTCTGATTGATTAATGTTCCATCTCTCAAACCAACATAATCACGATAACTTGAAAACTCCCATTTCTCTATGGAACTTACCAAGTTTTTCCTTAAAGGATTTTGATGGATATAAGATATAACTGTAAGTAAATATTTCTCTTTGATTAGTAATTTAGTTTTTGTATGCTGTTGGAAAAGACTTCCAACTCTTGAGTAGGATTTATTGATTGCCTTAGTATATGAACTTAAAAGTAAGCCTATGTTTTTCTTAATAAGCACTGAATCATTTGATTTTATAAAAACTGAAAAATGAAAATGATCCGGCATCAAACAATATGCAAGAGTATCAACAAATGGCTCCAGGTATTTTCTATATTTTGTGAGGAAGTAAATGTAATTGTCTCTACTCCTGAATAATAGTTCGTGATTATTAGAGCGGTTGTAGAGATGATAATATTTGTTTGGATCTAGTTCCATTTGCCTTGTGGTCCACCTTTGATATTTAGTTACAATTCTATGTGTTTGAATAGCTTAAAATTTTATGATGTTATAATATAATAGAGGTGGACTACAAGTATTAAAAGACCTCTTTTATTATTAGCTCAATCTTCGAATGCTCTTAGTGAAGATAAAATATAAAAACAATTTAGTTCATTCATCAAGACTTTATATTAATATTCGATTCATTTGGATGTAACTTCAAGTGGAGGCCACCTATAAGGTGGACTCCACTTGGAAAACGGAATCTAAAACAGTTCCATCAACCCATTTAATAATTGCTACAACTTTTTCTTTATTTACTTTTGGTTTTGCAGGAGCACCACCACAAATTTCATCAACTTCTTTTTTGATTTGTTTAATATCTTTAATTGGAAGTCCGGAACCTTTAACTGCTTTTAGTAAATCTTTTCTTTTTGGATTTATCGCAATTCCTCTTTCTGTGATTATAACATCAATTAATTCACCGGGACCACAAAGAGTTGTGACTTCATCAACGATAACAGGAATGCGATCTCTGAAAGATGGAATGGCAAGTATTGTACATTTTGAATAAAGGCAATTTTGCCAGCCGCCGATACCATGTAACAAGTATCCATCAGAATGAGTAACAACATTTGCGTTAAACTTTACATCAACTTCAGTTGCACCGAGAACTGCGGTATCAACTATCGAAGCAAAATTTCCTTTACCATGAAAATTATAACTTGTAAATGGTGAAGTGTTAACATGATTAGCATTTTCCCGCATACTTCTTACACCTTCAAGATCAAAAGTTTGTCCATCAAGAATGTAATCTGTTAAACCTTCTTCAAGCATCTCAACTAAATATTTTGTACTGCCGCCGCGCATAAATCTGGCTTTAACACCTTTAACTTTCATCTTCTCTTTTAAGAATAAAACAAATGCAAGATTAGTTCCGCCTGCACCGGCTTGAAGTGAAAATCCATCTTTCATTATTCCTGCTGCCTCAATAAAATCCGCAACATATTCTGCAATCAATAATCGATCTGGAGATTTCGTTACTTCTGTCGTTCCAGAAACGATTTTTTTAGGATCACCGAGTGATTCAACTTCAACAACATAATCAACATTGTTACCTTGAATTTGCCAGGGAACGCAGGGAAAGGGAATAAGATTATCTGTAACGATTATAGTTCTATCAGCATATTCAGAATCACCAAGAGCAAAACCAATTAATCCGCAAGCAGATTTACCACGATCACCTGTAGCATTTCCAAATGGATCCGCGGTAGGAGCGAGTATTACTGCAATATCAATGTGAACTTCACCATCCTGAATTGCCTGATATCTTCCGCCGTGTGAACGAAGAACGCCAACGCCTTTCATTTTTCCTTCAGTTGTAAATTTACCGAGAGGTCCGTTCATACTTCCTTCAATGTGATGAATTGTTCCGTCTTCAAGATATTTTATTAAATGAGAGTGAACAGGAAATGAAGCTGTTGGAAACCATCGAATGTTTTTCACACCCATTTCGTGAATTACATCAAACAACATATTAGTAACAGCATCGCCGTTACGAAGATGATGATGAGTTGAAATTGTTATTCCATCTTTTAATCCTGCTTTTTTTAGTGCTGTCTTTAAATCTTTAACAACTTTATTTCCGTCTTTGGGATAATCGATGCAAGTACGGATTGGTGGTTTAGATTTAACTCCTGTTGGCTTGTATTTATCAACTCCTTTAAAAGGAATTTGAGTTTCGCCATTTACTTCTGTCGGAACAAATCGTCCTGCTGCGTTTTTTACTAACTTCATTTTGTCTTTCCTTAATCTTAAAAAATGGTACACTGATTATTATGATGGTTATGATTTCTTATGATCTTAAAAAATCATAATTAATCAATCCGATCAGCGTACTATTGTTTTCTCCAATTATTATCTAACAAATTATTTAAGATAGCTAACTCAATAGTATTTATAGCACGTTTAACCACTGGCGGATCAATCATTTTGCTTCCGAGAGATACAACACCCAATCCTTTTTTCTCTGCTTCTTCAAAAGCCAGAACTATCTTTTTAGCTTTTTCTATTTCATCAGTAGTTGGAGCAAATGCTTCGTGAACAACCTTTATTTGTCGTGGATGAATGCAACCTTTACCTTCAAATCCAAGTGACTTTGCTTCAATAACACTTTGTCTTAATGCTTCCATATCCGCAACGTCAGAGAATACAGTATCAATTGCTTGAATGCCAGCAGCCTTTGCGGCATTAACCAGCATCTGTCTTGCAAAAATACTTTCTCGACCTTCGTTGGTTCTTTGGGTTCCGATATCAGCAGTGTAATCTTCTAGCCCGATTGCAAGTGCACAATTGTATTTTGACGCAGAAGCGATTTCATAAACCTTAATTACTCCAAGAGCACTTTCGATAATTGGCATAAAGTAAATTGGATTTTCAACTTTATGTTGCTTCTTTAATTTCTCAACTTCTTTTTCAAGTTGATGAATTTGTTCTGCGGATTCACACTTTGGAACAAGAATTACATTCACATTATTTGGAACAATACATTTTAAATCATCCAATCCTTTTGGTAATTGATTTATGCGAACCATTCTTTCTGCACCATAAAAATCAACTGAACGTAAAGCATTGCGGACTATTAATTGTGCCGAATCTTTTTCCGATGGAGCAACGCTATCCTCTAAATCCAAAATAATTCCGTCTGGCGCATGTAATCCTGCATTAACAAAAAACTTTGGTTCATTTCCGGGTAGATAAAGTCGGCTTCTTCGCAGCTTATCTTTTTTTGTTGTGTATAAATTATTTTCGTGGAAGGGAAGTAGATATTCTTTTTTCAGATCTGGAAATAGTCTTTTTACTGCTAGTTCAAATCTCGCAGCTAAAACAAAAGGTAATGCTCCATAATCTTCACAAAGAATTTTTGCATCTTTCAAACCAAAGAATTCAGTCATATTGAGGATCAATTGTTTAATTGATTCTCCATACATTATTTCCACTTTACTTTTTAAATCGATTTTAATTCCACCAGAATTCTTAAGTTCAATTTCAAAATAGCAATCAGAGCGAACTGAATCGCCGCGTTTGCCTGCTGATGATTTATTTAAATTTTTAATCATTATAATGTCCTAAAATTGAAAGGATGATAATACTTTTTCGTTCCACTCTGTAAATAATTCTATCTTTACGGTTTATGCGTCTAGACCAACATGAAGGAGAATCATGTTTCAAAGGTTCAGGTTTTCCGATTCCTTTAAATGGATTTGTTTGCATGGATTCTAGTAGGCTGGCAAGTTTGAGCAAATATTTTTTATCAGTAAAAATCTTATTTATCTTGATAGAATCAAGTTGTTGTAACGCTTCATCAGTCCATTCGAAAACGAATTGACTTTGCAATTAAATACCTAATGCTTCTTTTATTGTTAATTTTTTCATTTTACCAGATTTAAAATCATTTAGACCTCTCTCAATACTCTTGACCCATTTAGGATTACTAAGTATGTAAAGATTTTCTATAAGATTATCATAATCTTCTTTTGAAATTAGTACAGTATCTTTTCTGCCTTTAGTACCAACAATCAGATAAGGTTCACTATTTTCGTGAACCTTATCGATTATCTTATTCAGCTTATTTCGCGCTTCGGTATATATTATTGCTTGCATTGCATTTTCCTTAATATGTCATTATTCTGACACAAAATTAATCTAAGCAGCTTTCTAAATCAAGCAACTATTTGAACATTTATAATTAAACAATAAGCTTTTTCATAAACTCGCGTGCAGTCATTAACTCCGCATTAAAAATAGCTTCTTTAATTTCTTTTCTTCTACCTGCTACAAGTAGCTGAGTGGAAAGAGCTTCAAACTTGTTATCAAGATCTTCCATTGTCATTGGTTCGCGTGGATCACCTTTTGGATATTCTAGATACTCAGAAAATTCTCTTCCATCTTTTGTTCTTACAATTACTTTACTTGGCTGCTTTGCAGGAAACATTTTTTCAAACTCGACAGATGGCTCACCTTTTATTCTATCAATAACTTCCCAGATTCTTGGATCTTTTAATTTTTCATCAGAGAAAGATTGAGTTGTTACTTTATGATCAACCAAAGCGGCTGCAATACAATAGGGAAGTGAATGATCTGCAGTTTCTCTTGATTCAGGACGATACTTATGCGGATCAAAAAGTATATCATAAGCTTGTGCTAATGTTGTTAAGGTTACGGATTCAATCTGATCATAACTGATATTATTCTTTGTTACAGCATTTAGAGTTGCTGAAAGATGTGTATGAGTTAATGCTTCTGTTGGAAATGCTTTCATACTGCATTCAAGAATTTTATATGAATCGCCTAAACCGCCAATAAGTTTATCAATATTCCATTTCCACTCAGATACTCCGTCTCGACCTTTCATACTTTGCGGCTCAACTTTTTGTTCTTTAGCATTATAACCGAGGAAACAATCCATAAAACCTTCTTTGCCTTCAAACACGGCTTCAGTTCCTGTATATCCTCGTTTTGCCATTAGCGCAGCAAATACTCCGGCTTGCGTTGCCATTGGATCAACAGTGTTTTTCATCATCGTAAGTTTGCCTGCTGTTGGACAGCCAATGGTATGACTATGACTTCCACTTATTCCGATTGCGTTAACCATTTGATCAACAGTTAATCCAAGAATTTT
>JBBQSH010000025.1:0-29117 GCA_038214015.1 Ignavibacteriales bacterium
TTCTGAAATTTTCTTGGCACTATAATTACTATTATAGATAATTGTCCTGTAACTCCGAGTGCGGGCAGAACGGTTACACCATACTTTTCTTTTCTTAATAGTTCAATAATTTTTTCACTGGCACTTCTTGAGATTATATTCAACTGAGCAAAACCTAAACCAATTTTTTGTTCAATAGTTATTCCAAGAATGTTTCCTATGCCAAATCCAATAGCGTAACCGAATAAGTTTATTATCTCATCAAGGTTTTGGAAAATATATCGTATTGCAAAAACCCATATCAGAACTTCAATCATACCAGCTAAACCTGCCAGATATTTTCTTCCTTGTACAACTAATATTGTTCTCATTGTGCCAATTGATACATCGCAAATACGCATAAACATTATTAACAATGCACCCAAAATTGATTCATACATAAATTACTCGGACTTTCATTTTATTTTTATTAAATCTTATTTAAAATATTTTATCTTTGCTAAACAAAATAAAAATAATATAGTTAAATGTTTAGAGTCCAAAGAGAAGAATTAGTTGATGTGATAACTAAAAAGGGGATAAGTGACCTTGCAGTTATTAAAGCTATTGGTATTGTTCCTCGAGAAAAATTCGTAGAAAAAACTTTGCATCATATAGCTTATAAAGATGTTGCACTACCGATTGGATATGATCAAACTATTTCTCAGCCATATACAGTTGCATTTATGACTCAGTTGTTAAATATTAAAAAACCAGGAATGAAGATATTAGAGATTGGAACAGGTTCGGGATATCAAGCTGCTGTATTGTTTGAAATGAAAGCAGATGTTTACAGCATCGAGAGAAATGTTGACCTTCATCATAGGGCTACTAAACTTTTTGATAAGCTTGGAATAAGAGTGCACGCCAAGTATGGAGATGGTACGATTGGCTGGAAGGAATTTGCTCCTTTTGATGGAATAATAGTTACTGCAGGTTCACCAACTATCCCGAATAAATTAAAAGAACAGCTTGCTGTTGGCGGCAGGATGGTAATACCTGTTGGTGATAGAGCTTCTCAGAAATTATATTTGTTAAAAAAGATTTCCGAAAATGAATTTGAATCTGAAATAATTCCCGAGTTTTCATTTGTTCCATTGATAGGCAGAGAAGGTTGGAAAAAGTAATAGTAATAGTTGGACCAACTTGTTCAGGTAAAACTTATTTGAGTCTGAAATTAGCTTCAATGAGAAACAGCGAGATAATTTCTGCTGATAGCAGACAGATCTTTAAGCTCTTGAATATTGGAACAGCTAAGCCTACTGTTGATCAGTTAAAATATGTAAAGCATCATTTTATAGATGAATTAAATCCGGATGCAGATTTTAATGCCAGCAGATTTGCTGAAGAAGCTAAAATTATAATTGAAAAATTAGTTTTTCAGAGGAAAACTCCAATTGTAGTTGGAGGTTCCGGGCTATATATAAAAGCTTTGGTGGATGGAATAAGTGAGTCAGCCGATACAAATAATGAGTTGCGAGAAGAGCTTTTAGAATTAAAGAAACAATTTGGTAATGAGTATCTTTATGATGAGTTGAAAAAAGTTGACAAGATCAGCGCAGACAAAATTCTTCCACAAAACTGGAAGAGAGTAATACGGGCACTAGAAGTTTTTAGATTAACAGGAAAACCAATTTGGCAGCATCACAATAATCAAATCCAATCTAAAAAGTTTAATTATCGCCAGATTGGATTGTTGTGGGATAGAAAAATTCTTTATAAGAATATCGAAAAAAGGGTGGATGAAATGGTAAACTCAGGCTTAGTTGATGAAGTGTTATCGATTCAAAACCTTGGTTACACCAAAGATTTAAACGCATTAAATACTGTTGGATATAAAGAAATAATTCAATATTTAGATGGTGAAATTTCTTTAGATCGTGCAATTGAATTGATAAAAAGAAATACAAGACGATATGCGAAAAGGCAAATGACTTGGTTTAATGCTGATAACAGAATTGAATGGTTTGATATTAATTCTATAATAAATTTGGATTTACTTGCTGAAAAAATTGCAAAGGAAATTAATGAAAGAAAAAATTAAAATTGCATCCGGTCAAGGATTTTGGGGTGATATGATTGATGCACCCTATCATCAAGTAACTAAAGGAGATATAGATTATCTGGTCATGGATTATCTTGCTGAAGTTACAATGTCAATTCTGCAAAAACAGAAAAATAAAAATCCAGAACTTGGTTATGCAAAAGACATCCCAGAACTAATGAAACGAATACTTCCAATTATTGTTGAAAAGAACATTAAAGTCATTACAAATGGAGGTGGAGTTAATCCTATAGCGTGTGCTAACGCCGTGATTAAAGTTGCGAAAGAACTTGGAATCAAAAATTTAAAAATAGGCGTCGTACTTGGTGATGATATTAAGGATCAGATTGATGATCTTATAAAAAGCGGTGCACCATTAAAAAATATGGAAACTGATGAACTGATTTCTACGGTGCAGGATAAAATACTTAGCGCAAATGTTTATTTCGGAGCATTCCCTATTGTAGAAGCTCTTCAAAAAGGTGCTGATATTATTATTACAGGACGAACTACAGACACTGGTCTAACTTTAGCCCCAATGATATATGAATTTGGATGGAAGAATACCGATTACGATTTGTTATCGGCGGGAACTGTTGCTGGACATATTCTTGAATGCGGGGCACAATCAAGCGGTGGGAATTTTTTAGGTGATTGGCAATCAATTCCGGATATGGCTGAAATTGGTTTTCCAATAGCTGAAGCTTATCCCAATGGGGAAGTGATAATTACAAAACATGAAAACTCAGGCGGTCGGGTTTCATTTGAAACCGTTGCGGAGCAATTACTTTATGAAATAGGTGATCCCAAATCTTATATTACTCCTGATTGTGTTGCTGATTTCACTTCTATAAAGCTTGAGGATTTGGGGAATGATCGTGTAAAAATGTACAATGTAAAGGGATTTCCCGAGACAGAATTTTATAAAGTTTCTTGTTCCTACTCAGATGGGTTTAGTGCAGTATCTTCTTTAACATATTCTTGGCCACAAGCTCTTACAAAAGCAAAGGTTGCAGATGAAATTCTACGGAAAAGATTATCAAATCTTTTATTACAATTCGACGAAATTAGAAGTGAATTTGTTGGTTATAATTCTACCCACGGACCACTAGCAAAACAGTTAGATGAAGATGATATAAATGAGATAATGTTAAGGATTGCAGTTCGGTCTCATGATTATAAATCTGTAGAAAGATTTGGTAAAGAAATTGCTCCGCTAATTCTTACTGGTCCGCCTGCAGTTACTGGATTTGCTGGAGGACGACCGAAACCGAGTGAAGTAGTTGCTTATTGGCCGGCTTTACTTTCGAAAAAATTAGTAAAACCTATAGTAGAGATAATAAATTTATCCTGAATTTATTTCAGGATCTTTAAATCATGAAGCAATACTTCATTTATATCTTATCAAGTAGAAATAAAGTGCTTTATGTTGAGATGACAAATGAATTATCAAGACGAATTTACGAGCACAAAAATGGTTTGATTGATGGATTTACTAAAAAGTATAATGTCCATAAATTGGTTTATTATGAATCTCAGCCAGATTTAGAAAGTGCTATTAAGAGAGAAAAACAGCTAAAAAATTGGCATAGGCAATGGAAGATAAATCTTATAGATAGTAAAAATAAGGAATGGAAAGATTTATATTCAGATATTTCTGATCCAATCAAAATTATTTATAAATAAAGTAGGAGATGCTGAAACAAGTTCAGCATAAAGCAAGATGAAAATAAAACTATTAGATATTGCCCATGGCAGAAGTGGTGATAAAGGAGATGCTGCTAATGTAGGAATTATCGCTTATAATGATAATGGTTATAACATTATAAAAAAAGAACTTACAGTTGAGAAAGTTAAAAAACACTTTGAAGGAATTTGCCTTGGTAAAGTGGAGAGATTTGAACTGCCAAATCTTCGTGCGCTAAATTTTTTACTACACAATACTTTAGGAGGCGGTGGAACAGTATCCCTTAAACACGATGCACAAGGTAAAACGCTTGCAGCTGCATTATTAAGAATGGAAATAGAAATAGAATAAATCTAATTGAGGAGCAAAAAATGTTCGAAGAAGAAATAAAAACTCTGAATAATTATAAGATTAGAATAAATAATCTACGGAGTTATCTTTGACGTCGATAAAAAAGAATTAAAAATAGAGGAGCTGCATAAGAAAACTGAGGCACCTGATTTTTGGAACGATCAAATGGGTGCGCAGAAAATTTTGCAGGAAATAAAAACACTTCAATCCTGGGTGGAACTTTGGAAAGATGTTTACAAAAAATCTGAAAGTGTTGATGAATTTGTTCAGATTGCTCAAATGGAAAATGATGAATCATTATCCGAAGATATTTTAAATGAACTTAACTTACTTGATAAAACCATTGATGATGCTGAGTTTAGAAATATGCTTAGCGGAAAAGATGATAATAGAAACTGTATCCTAACCATTCATTCCGGAGCAGGGGGAACAGAAGCACAAGATTGGGCTGATATGCTGCTTAGAATGTATTTAAGATACGGCGAGCAGAATGGTTTTAAAATGACGATGCTTGATATCCTTGATGGTGATGGTGCTGGAATAAAATCTGCAACTGTTGAAGTTGAAGGTGAGTTTGCTTATGGATACATGAAAGCTGAAAATGGTGTACACCGATTAGTTAGAATTTCTCCTTTTGATTCCAATAAAAGACGCCACACATCTTTTGCTTCTGTGTTTGTGATTCCTGAAGTTGATGATACAATTGAAATCGAAATTAATCCAGCAGATTTAAGAGTTGATACCTATCGATCCGGTGGAAAAGGCGGACAGAATGTTAACAAGGTAGAAACTGCTGTGCGTTTTACACATCTTCCCACAGGGATTGTTGCAGCCTGTCAGAGTGAAAGATCTCAAGCTCAAAACCGTGTTAATGCGATGAAGTTATTAAAATCAAAACTTTATCAACTTGAGTTAGAAAAGCAAAATGCAGCGCTGGATGAAGTTGAAAAAGGTAAGATGAAAATTGAATGGGGAAGCCAAATTCGCTCTTATGTTTTTCATCCATACAATATGGTCAAAGATCATCGTACTGATGAAGAAACGTCCGATACTCAAGGTGTAATGAATGGAGATATTAATAGATTTATAAAAGCATTTTTACTAAAGTTTAGTCAAAATTAATTTTTTATTCGCTCTTTAAATTATATTGTTTAGCGAGGTTAGTTAACCTTCTCGGATAATCTGTCTGGATCCCATTTAATCCGCTTTTAATTAAACACTCCATTTCTTTTTTATTGTTGATAGTGGTGCCAATCAAAAAATCTATTTTTGCTGAATCAGATTTTTTGTTTATCATTTTCTTTCTTCTTACATCAAACCAGATCACTCTTCTAAAAGTTACCCAGCCGGCAAATGTAATTTGTCTCGGACGCAAAATGATGGCAACATTATTTTGATTTTTTGATGCAATTTTTATAGTGCTGTATAATCTTGGGAGAAAAATAAATCCGGGGGGAATCTCAACATCCAAACTGTAATTAAGATTTGGATATTTATTCTTTGCAACTTCCAAAACTTCGGAGTAAAAAGTTTCAATAATAAATTTTGTAGTTGGATTAAATTCGTTAACCAGTTCATCAAGTTGATCAAGAATAACTAATACCAATTCTTTTTCATCTCTCGGTACTTTAATATCAAGAAAAACATATTTGATTTGTGATTTGTCTTTTATCCAATTAATGAACTCTTTTAATGTTGGAATATGAGCATTAACCGCAGTTGATTCACCTTTCTTCGCATAATTAAAATGTTTTCTAATCTCGGTTAATTTCAATTCACTGGTCTTATTTCTTAAATCGCTAAACAAGGCAGGAAAATATGGTTTATAAGCAAGCTCAGGTTCCATTCCGTTTTCTCTAAGAATTGCAACAAGTTCATTGGGATTCCAATCGTGCCAAAGAATTACTTCTTTATCTTTTGTAACACAAAGATCAGTTTCAAGTGAATTGACTCCTTCGCGCAAAGCTCTTTCAAAAGATGGAATTGTATTCTCAGGTTCATTTACTGGCGAACCGCGATGACCACACACTAAAAATAGATTATCATGATCAACTTTTAATTTACTTATTGGACAGAAGCGAAATAGTTCTCTAAACCATATTCTATATTTTGCTAATATTCTCTTTAAACTTGCCATAAATGAAGTTTCTTCTCATTTTGCTTAAGAAATTTTTCAACGCTGGTATAAAATACCCAAAAAAGTTTTAAGAAAAATGAGAATGACCAAAAAGACAATTAAAATAGAAGTGAAAAAATCAAAATCTAAAAAAGATTTTTTTAATAAAGTTTATAGCATCACCAAAAAAATTCCATATGGAAAAGTATCTACGTATGGAGATATTGCTGAAGCTTGCGGTATTCGTTCTTCCGCACGTACTGTCGGATGGGCTTTAAATGGTTGTGGTCCTGATATTCCTGCACACAGAGTTGTAAATAGATTTGGAGCATTAACTGGTAAAATACATTTTGGTGATCCGAATTTGATGGAAGAATTATTAAGAGGCGAAGGAGTTGAGTTCGATAAAAATGGTTGTGTTAAGTTGGATAAGCATTTGTGGAAACCGAAAATAAAATCTAACCCATCCTAAATCCTTCCCTTTCTAAAAGGGAAGGACTTTTTAAAATTAAGAATGGGGTGAAAGGAAAAGAAATTAATATTTCTTCACATCAATTGATGAAACACCGCAATCAATATCGATATAAATCTTCTTTGAATATTTATCGAAGTTTTCTGAACGATATAAATCTTTACTTACTTTACTAAATCCCTCATAGTTTTTGCTTGATAATGCTGCATCAGATTTTATTTCACATCCCACAGAATCTGGAATTAGAATATCTATATCCGAAGCACCTGCATCTAGTTTAAATCGTGTAACATCTGCTAAGTCTCCAAATTTAACATTCAAAGCTGCTGCTCCCATATCGATATCTAATTTATTTACTTTGTATTGAGTCAAATCTAAATCCAGCGAAGCAGCTCCAACATCAAAATTTAAATCCCACTCCGGATTAGAATTTAGTGAAAGCTCAACAGTATTTTTGTAATTATTATTTCCAAGTTTGATGCTGTGATTACTCTTCATATCAAAGTTTATTTCTGAATGAAAATCCAGATCATTTCTTTCTAAATTGAAATTTTCCCTAACCCCTTCAGTTCTAAAATCAAGTAGCTTTTCAGTTGGGGTTAACATTTTAAATCCACCCGCACCTCCGCTAAAATTTAGTGTAGCAGTTTTGATTGAATCTGAATACTCCTGTGAGAAATAAGTTGTATCAAAGACTGCAACTTCATCACCAAAATTGATTTCAAAATCATTATCAATAAGATTTGTTGTTGCACTTACGGAAGCGTAAAGTGTTAGAGCTAGAACTAACGCTGCCAGACCAGCAACTATCCCTTTACCAATTTCATTTTTTACCAGGATTGAAACTCCAATTAAGATTAAAACCATAGGCCAGAATTTCCATGCTGAATTCCACGTAAAGCTTAGATCTGTTAAGTTGCCAAGCAGTACTAAACCACCGATGGAGATAAAAAATACTCCCCAGAAAATATTAGATGTTTTCATTGTCTTACCTCATTAACAGTATTGTTGCGTGCATTAAGAATTATTGCAAAGCCCAATCCAATAAGAACTAGCGGCCAAAAATCACCAAAGTGAAAATGCGGGACAAAATTATCCAAAAGAAAGATTCCGCCCAAAAGTATTAAAAATGCTCCGGCATATATTGATCTGTTACTTTGGTTTTTATTAATATTTACATAATTCATATTAGTATCTGAGTTTTCACTTTTTTTTTCTTCAGTTGCTGAAGCTGAATCACCATTACCTGGATTAGTATTATTAAATGGTGTAATTATATATGGCTTTTGCGGAATTATAATCCACAAAATTATATAAGCTAAAATACCACTGCCGCCAAAGATTACTGCTAAAACAAAAATCAATCTTACGATAACCGGATCGATTGAAAAATATTCTGCTAAACCTCCGCAAACCCCACCAAGCATTTTGTCTGTTACTGATCGATATAGTTTCTTGTACATTTCAGAGCTCCTTTCTGTATCAAATTTCTACTGCAAAACTAATCAAGAAATACACAGAAGGCTTTTTTTATAGTATCAGCGGCAGATGAATATTAAACTTGGAAAAATCAGTTTATTGTCGGGCCAGTGGTATCGGTGAATGGAGGAAAATTCAGGTCGTTATTGTAATAATTAAAACTTAGCTTATTTTAGTTACAACATTTAATTAAATCTTGAAATCGTATCTTATATGAAAATAGCTCTGTGCCAAATCGATCCAATTATCGGACATCTGGAATATAATAAGCAAAAAATTATAGATGGATATAAAAAAGCTATTGATGCAAAAGCCGATCTTGCGATCTTTCCAGAACTCTCTCTTGTCGGTTATCCGCCACTAGACCTAGTTGAAAAACAAGAATTTCGTACTGCAGTAAACAAAGCCGCAATAGAAATAGCATCACAAACTAAAGAAGTTGGGTTAATATTCGGAGCTATAACAGAGGATAATGATAAAATTGGAACCGACATTCACAATTCAGCAATTTTATGTTTTGATGGTAAGATTCAGTTTGTTCAGCACAAGACATTAATTCCAAATTACGATGTTTTTGATGAGATGCGCTATTTTGATTCAGCCAGGAATGTTTCAGTTATTGATTTCAAAGGTGAAAAATTAGGAATTTCTATTTGTGAGGATATCTGGAATGATGAAGATTATTGGTATCGAAGAAGATATCATGAAGATCCTGTAAAAGAATTAATTAAACAAAATGCTTCGGTGTTGATTAATATATCAGCAAGCCCCTATGCTTATGGAAAAAGATGTGCCCGCCAGGAAATGTTGTCAGTACTCACAAAAAAAGATTCAATTCCACTAGCATATGTGTGCTGTGTTGGTGCCCAAACGGATTTAATTTTTGACGGCGCAAGTATGTGTTTTGATGATACTGGAAATCTTGTAAAAATTGGTAAAACATTTGAGGAAGATTTTATTTTATTTGACACTAAAGAAAAATATAATCCTATCGATAAATGTGAAAGAAGTTTTGAAGAAGAAGTTTATAATTCACTTGTTTATGGATTAAAAGAATATTGCAGTAAACTCGGATTTAAAAAAGTTTTAGTTGGATTAAGCGGCGGAATGGATTCGGCGTTAGTTACTTGTATTGCAGTTGAAGCATTGGGTGCTGAAAATGTTAACGTTATTCTTATGCCATCAAAATATTCAAGTGAAGGAAGCATAAAAGATTCCGAAACATTAATTAAAAATCTTAGAATCAAATCTGATAATGTTAGTATCCAACCAGTAGTTGATAAAACATTTGATCAATTTCAGCCTTTATTTAAAGATAATATTAAACCTTTGACAGAAGAGAATTTGCAGGCAAGGGTGCGCGGATTATACTTAATGACTTACTCAAATAATTTTGGAAATCTTTTACTGACAACCGGAAATAAATCTGAAATGGCTGTTGGCTATTGCACTTTGTACGGTGATATGTGCGGCGGTTTAGCAGTGATTGCAGATGTTTACAAAACAGATGTATATAAAATAGCAAATTATATCAACAGGGATAAAGAGATTATTCCTAAAGCGATCATAGAAAAAGCTCCATCTGCAGAATTAAAGCCAAATCAGACTGATCAGGATACTTTACCGCCTTATGAATTGCTTGATAAAATTTTAAGAATGTATCTTGAAGAAAATAAAGAGTATAATGAGATAAATGAAATTATTGGTAATGATGAATTGGTAAAGCGGGTGCTAAGAATGGTAGATATTAATGAGTTTAAACGAAATCAATCTGCTCCTGCTCTGCGTGTTTCATCCAAAGCATTTGGATTTGGAAGAAGATTTCCAATCGTACAAGGATGGCGAAAGTAATTTTTATAACCCGATTTTTGTTCCAAACATATCAAAGTCATTTGGAAATCAATTGTATATTCATGCCAGTATTATTAGTTTTGAAATAGCAAATGTTTAATATTTTAAGTGAGAAAAATGGCTAAAGAAAAAGAAGTTCAACAGCTAAGTGAAGTTACCGTTCGTTTTGCAGGCGATTCCGGTGATGGAATGCAGCTTACTGGTTCGCAGTTTAGTGATACAACTGCTTTTGTTGGTAATGATTTAAATACACTTCCTGATTATCCAGCTGAGATACGTGCTCCTGCCGGAACAATTTATGGCGTTAGCGGATTCCAATTACATTTTAGCAGTGAAGATATTCACACACCAGGCGATCAGCCTGATGTTTTAGTAGCAATGAATCCAGCTGCATTAAAGAAAAACCTGGCTGAAATAAAAAAGAATGGAATAATAATAGTTAACACAGATGCATTTGATTTAAAGAATTTAAAGTTAGCACATTATGAAAAAAATCCTTTAGAAGATGGAACTTTAGAAGGCTATACAGTTTTTGGTGTTCGTATCAGTCATCTTACTGAAAATGCCTTAGAGGGAACTCCACTTTCACCAAAGGAAGTAGCAAGATGCAAGAACTTTTTTGCACTTGGTTTAATGTATTGGTTATATAACAGACCAATTCAGAATACAGTTGATTGGATCCAACAGAAATTTAAAAAGAATCCGGAGTTTGTTGATGCAAATACAAAAGCATTAAATGCAGGTTTTAATTATGGTGAGATGACTGAGGCTTTTACTACCAGATATGATGTTGTATCAGCTAGGCTTCCCAAAGGAACATACAGAAATATTTCCGGTAATGAAGCAACTGCTTTTGGATTTCTTGCTGCATCAGTTCAAAGCGGATTACCATTATTTTTAGGTTCATATCCGATCACCCCTGCTACTGAAATTCTTCAATACTTAAGTAACTTCAAAAACTTTGGTGTAAAGACATTTCAGGCAGAAGATGAGATTGCAGGAGTAACATCTGCAATCGGCGCTGCATTCGCTGGTAATCTTGCAATCACAACTACAAGTGGTCCCGGATTAGCATTAAAGACTGAAGCTATTGGTTTAGCTGTGATGACTGAACTTCCATTAGTTGTAATAAACGTTCAACGCGGTGGACCAAGTACAGGTTTACCTACAAAAACTGAACAGGCTGATTTATTACAAGCTGTTGTTGGTCGTAATGGTGAATCACCGGTAGCAGTGCTTGCGGCAAAAACACCACGTGATTGTTTTTACATGGCTATTGAAGCTTCAAGAATTGCAATTAAATATATGACACCGGTAATTCTTTTAACAGATGGATATATTGCAAATGGTACAGAGCCTTGGAGAATTCCAAGCGTTGACTCTCTTCCAAAAATTGATGTGAAATTCAGAACTGAAAAAGAAGGATTTTATCCGTACTTAAGAGATGATAATCTTGCAAGACCTTGGGCAGTTCCCGGAACGCCTGATTTGGAACATAGAATTGGTGGACTGGAAAAAGCAAATATTTACGGAACCGTTAATTATGATCCGGATAATCATAATAAAATGATTCATCTGAGAGCAGAAAAAATTAAGAATATTGAAAATGATATTCCTGAACTTGAGGTTGACGGTGAACAGCAAGGTGAGCTGCTTGTTTTAGGATGGGGAGGAACTTATGGTGCAATCAAAGAAGCTGTTATCAAAGCAAGAGTAGCAGGTATTAAAGTTTCGCAAGCTCATTTGCAATATGTAAATCCTTTTCCAAAAAACACAGGTGAAGTTCTTAAGAGATTTAACAAAGTTCTTATTCCTGAAATTAACCTTGGACAATTGGCTAAACTTATTAGAAGCGAATATCTGGTTGATGTCATTCAGTTTAATGTTGTGCGTGGATTACCATTCAGAGTATCAGATATTTTAGAAAAGATAACGGAAACACTCGGAGGAAAAAATGGAAAATAATGTTGAAGTAAAAACAGTTAAGTTAACGGCAAAAGATTTTGCATCAGATCAGGATGTTAGATGGTGTCCGGGTTGCGGCGACTATTCAATCCTTGCACAGGTTCAGAGAACTTTTCCTGAAATTATAAATGTGCCTAAAGAAGATGTTGTTTGGATTTCTGGTATAGGATGTTCAAGTCGTTTTCCTTATTACATGGATACTTATGGATTCCATGGGATTCACGGCAGAGCACCTATTCTTGCAACTGGAGTAAAACTTGCAAATCCAAAACTTTCTGTTTGGGTTGCTACAGGTGATGGTGATTTGCTGAGTATCGGAGGTAATCATTTTATTCATGCTTGCAGAAAAAATATTGATATAAAAATTCTTTTGTTCAACAATCGTATTTATGGATTAACTAAAGGACAGTACTCACCAACATCTGAAAAAGGAAAAGTTACAAAAACTTCTCCATACGGAAGTGTTGATTATCCATTTAATCCAACAATGCTAGCTACCGGTTCCGAGGCTACATTTGTTGCACGTTCTATTGATAGACATACAAAACATTTACAGGAAATGATAAAGCGGGTTGGCGCGCACAAAGGAACAGCTTTCTTAGAGATCTATCAAAACTGTAACATCTTTAATGATGGAGCTTTTTCTGTTCTTACTGAAAAAGAAACCAAAGACGATAATGTTCTGATTCTTGAGCAGGGTAAACCTATGGTATTTGGTAAGGATGGAAATAAAGGAATTAAGCTTGATGGCTTTACACCAAGAGTTGTTGATTTAACTAACGGACAGTATTCTGTTAATGATTTATGGATACATGATGAATTCGAAGAAAGTTACGTTCGTTCTGCAATTCTTTCTTCATTCACCGAAACACCGGGATTCCCGACACCAATTGGAGTTTTCAGACAAGTGCTTAAACCAACTTATGAACAAGGTTTAGTTGCTCAGATAGAAGATGTTAAGAAGAAAAAAGGTGCAGGCGATTTAGAAAAAATTCTTTTTGGCGGTAATACCTGGGAAGTTAATTGATTAAAAGTAAATTACACTAAAACCATTATTTGTGTTCTTCTGGGCTTGAAACAACTTTAAGCCCATTTCTATTTTATGTTGGAATATAATATGCCCATTTCGAAGGAGTCTTCTGCCATAGGCATCCCTTTGGGAGACTGAGAAATCTAATCTGCATCTCATTAAGATTTCTCCCTTCGGTCGAAATGACAAATAATAGAATCAAACTATTTAAATCTTATGATTGATTTTGAAAAACTAAAAAACATTATTCTAAACAATTCATCCTTTCTGTTAACAACACACGTTAATCCTGATGCCGATGCAATTGGCTCTGAAATGGCGTTCTATCATTTGCTAAAAAAACTTGGTAAGAAAGTATTTGTCATAAATCATAGTTCTTTACCATACAATATGGAATTTTTTAATCAAGAAAACGTTATCCAGAAATATGATGAGGTACTTCATAAAAATCTTTTTAACGAAGTTGATGTAATTACGGCTTTAGATTTTAATCGCGCAGATAGAACAGTTAGTATGGAAAAAGCAATTCGCAAATCAAATAAATTAAAAATTTGTATTGACCACCACCTGGATCCTGAGGAATTTGTGGATCATCAATTCATAGATACCGACTATTCTGCGACAGGACAAATCATTTATGATTTTATAAAACATACTAATATTGTTGAATTAGATTTTGAGATGGCAGAGCCTATTTATGCCGCAATAATGACTGACACTGGCTCGTTCCGTTTCGACAGAACTACTTCAGAAGTTCATACAATTATTGCTGAGCTACTAAAACTTGGTGTTAACCCCGAACAAGTTTATGATAAGCTCTATGATCAAAGTAAGTTTAGCAAAGTTAAGCTGCTTGGTCGAGCATTAAATTCAATCAATCTTTTAGCGAATAATAAAATTGGATATATGACAATCACACAAAAAGATTTTGAAGAGCTTGATGCAATAGAGAGTGATACTGAAAATTTTGTTAACTACAATCTCTCAATTGAAAATATTGTTCTCGGAATTCTTTTTATCGAACTGAAGAATGGCTTTAAAGTTAGTTTCCGTTCAAAGGGAAATATTCCAGTTAACAAACTTGCAAATGAATTTGGCGGCGGCGGCCATACAAATGCATCGGGTGCAAGATTCTTTACAGACAATATGCAGGAAATGGTTCCTGTAATTCTATCAAAAGCAGAACGTTATCTTAATAACTGAAAGTAAATTTTATGTATCAAATAAATCTTAAAACTGGTGGATCTAAAATTAGTTATAATCCGCTGTCAATCAGTCTTAAATATCTTATAGATGATAAAAAATTAGCTAAAAGTTTACCGAACCTAGAAAAAATATTTAACATTAAATTCTCCGAGCTTCAAAGACAAAACTTTCTTTCGAGCGAGGGAGGAAAAATCCGTGTTACGAAGCCTTCCGGCAAGCCGGATGCACTGATTCTGTCTAAAGTTAAATTAGATGATAAATTTGATTCTGATTATTTCAGAAATCATTTAGCAGAGTTTATATCTACCTTAAAAAATGAAGCAACAAAAAATCTTCACATTTTTATTCCTGCTTACGCTGCTGTAAAAAAATATTTTGAATCTGAAGAATATTATTATCAGACATTTGCTGAAGGTGTTTTGCTTGGCAATTACTCATTTGATAAATACAAATCCAAAAAAGTTAAAAGTAAAGTTCTTGATGTTTACTTTTATTCTGAGAACGAAAAGAAATTAAAAAGTGCTATTGCGGTTGCAGAAAAATTAATTACTTCCGTTAATCTTACCAGAGATTTGCAAAATGAACCGGGCAATAATTTAACACCTGAGATATTTGCAAAGAGAATTGTAACTGAAGTAAAATCATTCGGAATTAAGGCAACAGTATTTGGTGAAAAAGAAATCCAAAAAAGGAAAATGGGCGGGTTAATTGCAATCGGGCAGGGAAGTATTAACAAGCCGAGATTTATAGTTTTAGAATACAAACCAACATTAAAATCAAAAAAGAATAAAAAGGTTAAAATCAAAACCATTGCTCTTGTCGGAAAGGGAATTACATTCGATACAGGAGGCATCTCGCTTAAACCAGCTAAAAGTATGGGCGAAATGAAAGCCGATATGTCCGGTGCTGCAGTTGTAGTTGGAACTTTAATTGCCGCAGCAAAAAATAATTTGCCTGTTCATTTATATGGAATTATTCCTTCTGCAGAAAATATGGTTTCAGGTGAATCAATAAGACCCGGTGATATAATTAAAATCTCAAATGGTAAAACTGTTGAGATTGAAGATACTGATGCTGAAGGCAGAGTTGTGTTGGCTGATGCATTACATTATGCTTCACAGTTAAAACCGGATCAGATAATTGATCTTGCTACTCTTACAGGTGCTTGTGTTGTTGCACTTGGTGAATTTGTAGCAGGCATGTTTACTAAGAATGATGCAATGGCTGAAAATCTTTATACGAGTGGAATGACAACTTATGATAGAGTTTGGCGCCTGCCGATGTGGGATGATTATAATGAATTAATTAAAAGTGAACTTGCTGATGTTGCAAATCTTGGAAGTACCCGCTGGGCTGGTGCAATTACCGCCGCAAAATTTTTAGAACACTTTGTTGATAAAAATATTCCGTGGACTCATCTTGATATTGCCGGTCCTGCAATGAATAATCCTTCCAGAAGTTACACTAAAAAATATATGACTGGTTTTGGTGTAAGGCTTTTGTTTGATTATCTGTCCAATAGAGTTTAATTTCTACCTCACCCATAATCCCTCTCCTTACAAAAGAGAGGGAAAAGAAGGGTGAGGTTTTTTATTGCATTTACCAATTGACTAAAACTTTTCTTTAACCTAATTTACAAATGTTGTTAAATATTCTTTGCTATTCTTCTTGTACCCAAAAAAGCTTAAATTTATTTAGATAATTAACCAAAGTATGTCAAACTTACAGCTAAAACTTTTTGAACCAGGAGATTTTTTAACACTTAAAGAAGCGAGTGAGTGGGCAGCGGAACATCTTGGCAAAAAAGTTACCAATTCAAATATTTCTTACCTTATCAATTATGGCCGTATCCAAAAATATGGTGAAAATGGCGATGCTTTCATTTCTAAAAATGAATTAATTGAATACTATAAATCATTTAACGGCAGAAGAGAACATTCATTTAAGAATAAACTTGGTGATTATTTAAACTGGCATCTGTCATTCGATGATTATACTGAGGCAGAAACAACAAAACACGTTCATAGATTACATCCATATAAAGGTAAGTTTATCCCTCAATTGGTGGAATACTTTCTTGATAATAAAAAAGATGAATTTAAAAAAGAAGTTTTCTTTCAAGAAAGCGATATTATTGTTGATCCTTTTTGCGGAAGTGGAACCACATTAGTACAAGCTAATGAACTTGGTATTCATGCAATTGGAATAGACGTTTCATTCTTTAACTCATTTATCTCTAATTGCAAGATTGGTGATTATGATCTAGAAGAATTAAAAAAGGAAACTTCGTTAATAACACTTGGATTAAAAAAGTTTCTTCTTAATAAAAGCACAATACATTTTGAAGAAAAATTATTACAAGAATTAAACATCTTTAATAATAAATATTTTCCAAATCCTGATTATAAAAGAAAAGTATTAAAGGGTGAGATAAACGAACAAAAGTATGGACCCGAAAAAGAAAAAGAATTTCTACCTGTATTCCAAAAACTTGTTAAACATTATGATATTGAATTAAAACAGGAAAAGGATGAAACTTTCTTAGATAAATGGTATTCAAAGCATATTAGAGAAGAAATTGATTTTGTGTATGCTAAGATTAAGCGATTAAAGAATTCTAATACAAAAAATATCTTAAAAGTTATTCTAAGTAGAACTATAAGATCTTGTAGGGCGACCACTCATTCTGATTTAGCTACTCTTCTTGAGCCTATTACTGCAACTTATTATTGTCATAAACACGGAAAGATTTGCAAACCTTTATTTTCAATTTTAAGGTGGTGGGAAACCTATACTAAAGATACTATTGAAAGGATTGCTGATTTTAACACTCTCCGATCAGATACACATCAACTTTGCATTACCGGTGATAGTCGTGAAGTCGATTTAATTGAAGAAGTAAAGAAGATTGATGAAAAATTTGCAAGATTAATAAAGAAACAAAAAATTAAAGGAATATTTTCAAGTCCACCTTATGTTGGCTTAATTGATTACCACGAACAACATGCTTATGCGTATGATCTATTTAATTTAAAAAGAAAAGATAACTTAGAAATTGGACCACTATTTAAAGGAAGGGGAAAAGAAGCAAGAGAATCTTATGTTGAAGGAATAGTAAGTGTATTATTAAATATGAAAAGTTATTTTGTTGAAGACTATAGTGTATTTCTTGTGGCTAATGACAAGAACAATTTGTATCCAATCATTGCAGAAAAAGCAGGAATGAAGATTGTTAACCAATTCCATCGTCCTGTTCTAAACAGAACTGAAAAAGATAAAAATGCTTATTCAGAAATTATCTTTCATTTGAAGGAGATTTAATGTCATTTACAGAATTTAAAAAGAAAGCTATAATTAATACCATAAAGGAAAGCTTATCAGTAAAGTTTAAAAATTATAAACCTGAGACTGACAATATGCCTTTTCATTATAGATTACTAGGTAGAGATCGAATGGCGTTATTTTCATTTATTCAATCTTTAAATACAACCTTTGGTATTTCTATTTATGAACCGGTTGCAAAAGAATTGGTTAAAGAAAAATTTAAGGAAGTTTACACACAATTTGTTCTGGGCAAATTAATAAGTAATAAGGCCCAATCAGAAATTCAAAGTATAATGAACGATTTATCAATTGATGGTGAAGTGAATAAAGAAATTGAAACTGAAAGAATCAGAAAAGTAGCTCAATCAGGAAATATCAATAATTTTAGATCTGTTAAGGTAGATTTAATGCTAGTTTCTAATGATGATGAAGTTTTTATGTTCGACCTTAAGACTGTAAAACCAAACAAAGGTGATTTCATATCTTACAAACGAAATATGCTTGAGTGGTTAGCTGTTTACTTCTATCAAAATCCAAAACAAAAAGTCAATACTCTCATCGCTATACCCTATAATCCTTATGAACCGGAACCATACAAAAGATGGACAATGAAAGGAATGTTAGACACTAAAAAAGAAGTGATTGTTGCAGAAGAGTTTTGGGACTTTCTTGCTGGTGAAGG
Organism: Ignavibacteriales bacterium; assembly: GCA_038214015.1. Classification (GTDB taxonomy): domain Bacteria; phylum Bacteroidota; class Ignavibacteria; order Ignavibacteriales; family Ignavibacteriaceae; genus IGN3. Next base: position 18,226 of record JBBQSH010000025.1, read on the forward strand.
TACTTATAATGTATTACTAGATTGTTTTGAAATTGCAGGTATTCAACTTAGACCAGAGATAGATGAGTATTTTTCAAAATTCAAATCAGGTCAAAAATGAAAAACGAAATAATTTATTCGCTTAACATTTCAGATATTCAAGAAGTTGCTGAAAAAGAAATTGGTAGAAAGCTTTTTGAATCAGAAATTAAAATTATCATAGAAAAAATTAATGATAATATTAATTGGTACGATATTATTGATAATTCGATAAATGAAATGATATATTCAGATTTAAAGGCTTTATCTTAATCACTAACAGAGATAAAATGAATTAAATTGCCTTAACTTTCCCACCATCCCTTCACACCTAAAAGCAATTTACTTTTACTTGTGTTACAAATGCTCATGTTTGATTACTTCTTTTGATCAATAATACCATCTTTAATTTCAAAAATAACATCAGCAAGTTTCATCAACTCTGGATTGTGGGTTACGATCACAAATGTTTTATTAAAGTTGTCGCGCAAATCAAAAAGCAGTTTATGGATAGAATCGCTGTTTGCAGAATCAAGATTACCTGTGGGTTCATCGGCAAAAATTATTTTAGGATTGTTTGCGAGCGCACGAGCAACTGCAACTCTTTGCTGTTCACCTCCGGATAGCTCTGCAGGTTTGTGATCCGCACGATCTTTCAATCCAACTATTTCTAAAAGTCTTTGCGAATTTTTAGAAGCTGCCTTTAAACTTAATCCTTTTATCATTTGTGGAATAGAAACATTTTCTAACGCAGTAAACTCCGGCAGCAAATGATGGAACTGAAAAACAAAACCCATATTTTCATTTCTGAACTTAGCTAGCTTGTCATTATTAAAATCAAAAATATTTTTCTGTTCATAAAATACGCTTCCGCTGTCAGGTCTGTCTAATCCGCCAAGTAAATGCAGCAAAGTGGATTTACCGGCACCAGACGCACCAACAATAACAGAAATTTTATTTGCCTCAACTTCAAATGAAATTGATTTTAGAACAACCAGCTTATTTTTTTTAGTGGATTGATAAGACTTGGTAATATTTTCTGATGATAAAATGATATTCATATTTTCTATTCCCATTTAATTGCTTGTAACGCATCAACTTTGGCTGCTCGCTTTGCCGGTATAAGTGATGCGATTAAAGAAAGAAATAATGATGCACCTGCAATTACAAAGAAATCCCAAAATCTAATTTCAAGCGGCAGCGAATCTATTTTGTACTGAGTCGGATCAAGCGGATAGATATTATACTCTATCTGAAGAAAACAGATTAAGTATCCAAGTAAGACTCCTAGACCTGTACCAATCAAACCAATCATCAATCCTTCATACATAAATATTTTTAATATTGAATTTTCTTTTGCACCCATCGATCTGAGAATTCCAATATCACGCTTCTTTTCGATAACCGACATTGAAAGTGAACCGAGAATATTAAAAGTAGCAACCGCTATAATCAGTGAAAGCAAAATGTATGCAACCCATCTTTCAATCTGCATAACAGAATATAGCTCCCGGTGAAAATCATACCAGGTGTTTATTTCAAATTTGTTTTCATCCAATTTGGAAGAAAGGAAATCTTTTGCACTAAACGAATTATCGGAGTTGTTAAGTTTAATTTCAAAACCCTGATAACTTTCTTTAAAGCCTAATAAATATTGTGCTTCGCTCAAACTGGTGAAGGCTAATCCTTCATCGTATTCGTTATTCTGAGAACTAAAAATCCCATGCACAATAAATTGCTGAGTGTTCGGCATTCCAAACTGTGCAATAACTTTTTCAATTCCGGCAGGTGAGATGATTGTAACAGTGTCATCAACAAGAACTTGTAAACGATCAGCTAATCTTAAACCAATTAATATTCCAGGTGTTTCATCTTCTTCATTTAATCCACCTTTGCCGAATAAGATGTTATCCCTAATATTATAAATATCTTCTGCGTTCTTTATATCAATTCCTTTAAGCGATATTACCTGTGTAATTCCGTGATTAAATGCCAATACTTTACCGCTAACAAAAGGTGCAAATGATTTTAGATCAGGAGTTGATTTTATGATTGACTTTACTTTTTCATAATCATCATTTGAACTCTCAACTTTGTATTCAACTCTAAGATGCGGATCAAAGTTCATTAGAAATGAAGTAACCAAACTTCCAAATCCATTGAAAACAGAAAGCACAACAATAAGTGCAGCAACACCAAGAGTAATTCCGGCAATTGAAATAAAAGAAATAATTGTAATGAAATTAATTTTATGCTTTGATAGAAGATATCGCTTCGCTATGAATTTTTCGTAACTCATTAATCAAACCTCAAAGCCGAAACCGGATTGATTCTGGAAGCAAAATAACTGGGAATAACCGCTGCTAATAAAGCTAAAATAAAAGTTACGATAGAAATTAATAGAAATGTATCTATACTCAATTCGATTGGAACTCTTGTAACAAAATAAACACTTGAAGGAACTTTGATAATATCTAATTCTAATTGTAGAAACATTAAAAACCATGCAAGGATGTTTCCTGCAAATATTCCTATTGCAGATAAATAAATTCCCTGGTAAAAAAATATTTTTATAATGGATGATCCTTTAGCACCAAGTGATTTTAAAATTCCCACAGCATTTGTTTTCTCAAGCACAAGCATAAGTAAAGCACTTATAATATTGAAAACAGCAACAATTATTATTAATCCTAAAACAATTGGTATTGGCTTTTTTTGAAGCTCGATCCAGGAAAAAATATTTCTGTAAATCTCATAAATTGTTCTTGCATGATAAGGGTATCTCAATTCTTTTCGAATCACTTGTGCAATGCTATCAATTTTATCTACTGAATTTAATTTTATATCAATTCCATTTATCTCACCCGGCATAGAGAATAAATCTTGTGCAGCATTTAGTCCGGTGTAACCGATCATGTTGTCATACTCAGCCATCCCGCTCTCAAATATCCCTGCAACATAAAAGTTTTGGATATTAGGTAAATCGTCAATCGAAGGAATCTTATCATTCTTCAATGCAAAGAGAGTTACTTTATCTCCGACTTTGATTAACAATTTTGTAGCCAATGTTTTACCAATTACCAAAGAATTTTCTTTGGCAAGGTTTAATTCACCTTCAATCATATTTGATTTTATTTTATCAATCTCTTTGCTCTCAACAATTCCTTTAATATTGATTCCTTCTTTACGATTCTTTGTGCTTATAATCGCCAGTTTGGAAATTGAAGGGGATATATAGTCTATTTGATTGACCAACCTTTCCTTTAATTTTAATAAATATTCATCAGCTTTAGGTAAAGATTCCTTATAGGATAAAATCTTTATGTGTGAATCGAAGTCAGTAATTTTTTGCGTCAGGGTTTTCTCGAATCCATTTAAAACACTCAGAGCGATAATTAACGTAGCAACACCAAGAGAAATTCCAACAATGCTAATCACAGATATCAGATTTAGCAATCTGGAGTCTTTATTGGAAAGGATATATCTTCTTGATATAAAAAAGGCGAAATTCATTTCAAAACGATTGATTTTTATTGCAAGCAATTTAAAGATTCTATTACTACCAAAAAATTGTTTTTTAGGACACAAACGTATATATTTTCACCTCGTTTTTTAAGATTTATGGTATTTCGGGGCGTAGCGTAGTCCGGTTATCGCGTCCCGATTAGAATCGGGAAGGTCCCAGGTTCTTTAGATTATTGAAAATTAAAACAGAATAATGTTATTCGGGGCGTAGCGTAGTCCGGTTATCGCGCCTGCTTTGGGAGCAGGAGGTCGCAGGTTCGAATCCTGCCGCCCCGACAAAAAGTATCTTTGGTTTTATGAAGTCGCGTCCCGATTAGGATCGGGAAGGTCGCAGGTTCTGGCAAGGCCATCCCTTCGGGAGAATCCTGCCGCCCCGACAAAAAACCTCCCTAAAATGTTGTTCATTTTCGGTTTTGTGGATTTTGAGCGCCCGTAGCTCAATCGGATAGAGCATCAGCCTTCTAAGCTGAGGGTTAGTGGTTCGAGTCCACTCGGGCGTACAATTGAAATTTTGTTTGTCTGAAAAAGTGGATTAATGCACTCCGATCAAATCGGAGGGGTTAGCGGTTTTGGCATAGCCATCCCTTTGGGAGAGTCCACTCGGGCGTACTAAAGATATTGTTCTTTAAATGGTGAGCGTAGCTCAGTTGGTTAGAGCACCAGGTTGTGGCCCTGGGGGTCGTGGGTTCAATCCCCATCGCTCACCCAGCCATTTATAAATTTTATGAGTTTTTGATTCCATTGGCCCCATCGTCTAGTGGTTAGGACATAGCCCTTTCACGGCTGTAACAGGGGTTCAAATCCCCTTGGGGTCACTATAAAGCCTCGAAATGCAAAAAGTTTCGAGGCTTTTTTATGTTTAAATGTAATTTGTTCATAAATTATTTCATTATATCAACAGCACTTCTAAGGATATTGGGATTTAGAGGATAAAGAGTTTCCACTACATTTTAATAAATTCTGAATTTAAATTATTGTATCTACCATAGTTGGACTTAGTTCAAAGATAAATTTTATAATTTATGTAATGCGTTTTTAATTCTATATAATCCTTCTTCAATCTGCTTGAGGTTAGTAGTTGAATAAGAAAATCTTAAATTATTTTGAAAATATTGACCAAAACAAGAACCATAAACTGTTGCAACTCCACCATCAATTAGCTTATTGAAAATATATAATTTGCTATCCTCAAGATTTATGTTTTTAGGAACAAATTCAGAGAAATCTGGGAAAATATAAAATGCACCATCAGGCTTGAGTGGTAATCTAATTCCTTCAATTGAATTTAATCCGTTATATAAAGCATCTCTCCTTACAGCAAATTCATTCATAAAGCTATCAACAGATTCTTTTTCCTTTTCAGTATTTGTCAACGCTTCAACACCAGCAAATTGCGTGTATGTAGGTATTCCTGCAGTTTGAGTATAGTCTCCCAATTTAATAAGGTTAGTAATTCTCTGATTCCTACAGACCAAATAACCCAATCTCCATCCAGTCATCGCATATGTTTTTGAAAATGTATAAACTGATATGATATTTTCATAATCCAACTGCATAGGACTAAAATGCTTTTTCCCTTCAAACGTTATTCTTTCGTAGGCTTCGTCTGATAAAATGTAAGTGCCATATTTTTTGCAAATTTCTACTACATTTTTTATTTCTTCTTCACTAAAAATCTTTCCTGTTGGATTATGTGGCGTATTAAGATATAGAAATGATGCATCTTTAAGTTCACTTTCAAGCAAATCATAGTCTATACTAAAATCATCAGCTAAAGGAATTTGCTTTAAATCTGTTTTTGCATAAGGCACAAAATTTTCTAAAACACAACTCCAGACGGGTGCTAATGCAACTACTTTCTTCCCTTCAAACATCTTAAATACCAACTGCAGACCTTCTTGACCACCGTGGGTAACTACAATATTATCGGTATCTAAATCTTTTATATTATTGAATTTATTTAATTTTTGAATTATCGAATTCTTTAATTTTATGTGGCCACCAGATATAGGATATTTAGTTAAACCCTGATGAAGTGCATCTATCATTGCATCAACAATATATTGAGGAGTAGAAAATCCGATTTCTCCTCGCTGAAATAGCACAAAGTCCTTTCCAGTTTCTTGTGATTTTTTATTTACTTCTTCACTTATAGCCACTATAGGTGATAGTCTGATATTTTCCATTGCTTGATTAAACAATTATTTTCTCCTTTAATAGTTTTGTTTATGATTTGATAAGAATACTGTTCTTAAAGTTAGTGTCAGATAATATCTGTAACTAATAACAAACTAAAATTAAATGTAAAATAAATAAAATGATCTGCTAAGAGAAAATATTTAACTACTTCAGCGGCTCAACAGCACTTCTTAGATTATCAGGCGTATGATGAGAATAGAGTTAAGTTGCTTAATTGATACAATTTTTTTAGTATCAAACCAGTAATAAAAATATTATCCAATAAAATATTTGTTCATTAAAATGATGTTTGATTAAGCAAAAAGGTAAGTAAAGATCCTAACTTCTTATATTTCAAGTCTGTAACAGGGGTTCTTCCGAAGGAATGCCAATGGTAAAATCCCCTTGGGGTCACTATAAATCCCGATAAGTTTTTATCGGGATTTTTTTGCTCTTTAATTTATTATTGTAACAATGGTTCTTCTGAAGGAGGGTCTAAAATAAGAAATTCTTTTTCTTCAGTTAAAGACTTATTTTTGTCAAAATCAAAAAACGAAAGATCAAAAAGATGAAAAGACATAATTTGATATTGCTCGTAGGCATTTTGCTTTTATCCTGCGCCACTAAAAAAGATCGGTACACCATTCAAGGAACCATAGCTGATATTGATTCTGTAATGGTTTATCTTCAAAAACAGGGAAGTGATGGCTGGGAAAAAATTGATTCTACTAAGGTGATGAATGGAAATTTTACATTCACTGGCTCAATCGCTATGCCTGAGTTATATTATTTAAGCCTAAAAGAAAAGGAAGTAGCTGTACCATTATTCGTAGAGAATGCTGAGATCGATGTGCAAATCTACCCAGATAGCGTTGACAAGTCCATAATTCAGGGATCGTCATCAAATGATATCTATATGAAATATCTGATTATGGATGAATCAATTATGAAAAAGATGGAAGATGTCTATATCGCGTGGAAGGCAGCCAAAGATATTGGAGATACCGCAACAATGAATAAAAATGATTTAATCAGTGAAGAACTCGACAAGGAGATGAAAGCCCAACTAGTTTCTTTTGTCAAGACAAACAACAAATCTGTGGTTTCACCATATCTAATCACCCGTAATTCCTGGCGGTTTGATTTGACTGAATTGGAAAATCTTATGGGCGGGCTCGATTCTGCAATGAATAGTTCAACATATTATCAGGCAATCGAAAAACGTGTAGAAGTGCTTCGCAGTGTAGCTATTGATCAGTTCGCGCCCGATTTTACATTGAATGACAGCACGGGAAATCCTATTTCTCTTTCATCTCTAAAAGGTAAAATATTGCTAGTTGATTTCTGGGCAGCGTGGTGTGGACCATGTCGAGCTGAGAATCCAAACGTAGTAAAGGCATGGCAAACATATAAAGAAAAAGGATTTGATGTTCTGGGCGTTTCGTTTGATACCGATCGCAATAAGTGGCTAAAGGCTGTTAAAGATGATAAATTAACCTGGACACAGGTTTCAGATCTTAAAGGATGGGGAAATGAAGCTGGTAAACTTTATGGTATTAATTCAATTCCAGCAAATGTATTGCTAGACAAAGACCAGAAGATTATCGCCTCTGGCTTACGCGGTGAGGATTTGCTGAAAAAACTTGAGGAGCTTCTTGGATCGGAGTCGGTGGCAAATAAAAATTAGTAATTAATTATCAGAATGCGTCCGAATAAAATCAAATGGATTATCTATCTTTAATTGGAAATAATTTTAGGTTCTTAATACCTAAAAATATTTGTTATTGTAATATTACTTGCCGGATTGAACCCCAGCAGTCTGGCTTTTTATTTTTAGTTTAATAACTCATCAACGCGCTGAGATTATTATCTCCATTTACTTTAAAAAAGTAAGTAGTATTATTTGTTGAAACCAAACGCTTTATTTATTATTATACGCTTAAAATAAGGAGAAGCTATGGAAAAAATTCGCGAGATATTGGAAAAAAAAGGTAATCAGATTCATTCAGTTTCACCTGATACTACTGTTTACGATGCTCTTAAACTTATGGCTGATAAAAGCATCGGTGCCGTTCTTGTTCTTGAAGGACAAAAATTATACGGGATAATGAGCGAGAGAGATTATGCTAGGAAAATAGTACTTAACGGAAAATTCTCAAAAGAAGTTTCAGTTAAGGAAATTATGTCGTCTGAGATTATCTGTATTGATGCTGACCAGACTCTTCAAATCACTCAGGCAATTATGACACAAAAGCGAATAAGACACTTACCAGTTATGAATAATGGAGAGTTGGTTGGTGTAGTTTCAATCGGTGATATAGTTAATGCTTCAATGGAAAATAAAACATTTTTGATTGACCAGCTTATTACTTATATAAACGGAGCACCTGTAATTGAAAAAAAACTGTCTTCAGAAAATACATAGTGACACAGCTATTATGTTTTATCATTTTTAAAACAAAGTTATCATTAAAGTCCCATAGTTAATTCTTTGGGACTTTTTTATTTGATATTTGTTAATTGTTATTGTCTTTAAATTTTCATACGTTTGATAAAAAAATCGGTGAATAAAATGAAAATGTCATCAGTTTTAATTATCATCATTCTTCTGATCAACATTTCACAAAGTTCTTATGGCCAATCAAATTTTAGCATAGACGCATATAAACAATTTCTCCAAACACATCAGAATATGGAACCGGATCAGCTTATGCAGATGCATCCTGCAGGAAATTTTATTGCTGATTTAGATTTATCAGTAACAGACGCAAGATATTTTGACTCAATTGCTCTTAAATACGGATTAACAGAACACGAAATCAGTTTGATAGAACAAAATGGATTTGTTGTTTCTGAAAGGATGAAGAAAATTTCTTTCGGTGAATCCTTTCTTGAAATTTTTCACAATGACTTACCGGTATTCGTTTCTACAGATGCAATTCTACACGCATTTCATGTTTCCTATGATAGAATTCTAAAAGACGCTGAACTTGGTTTCCTAATTGAAAAGGTCAAATCATTGCTTCTTGAACTTCATTCACATCAAAGTTTACTGTTCGCAAAGTATGGAGCTAATCTAGAAATGTCAATGATGTTAAAGGATGTTGACGTATATCTTACAGTTCCATTAAAATTGTTTGAGTTAAATGTTAATCCATATTATGCAGAAAATAATCAAACGATTTCAGAATTACTCCAGCTAATAGAAAATGAACAACCATCTGACTATGAATTGTTTGCCGATACCTGCAGGATAGTAGATTGGAGCCAATTTAAACCAAGAGGACATTATGTTTACGATCCACTAGACCCTAATCCAACCCAATTGCCTCAGTACTTTAAAGCAATGATTTGGCTTGGAAGGACAGAAATGTATTTGCTTGCCCCTAATGCTAATCCAGAAAGTTGTGCGCCTTCTTTCAATGATGTGAGAAGGCAGATAATAGATTCATATCTAATTAAAGAATTAATTGATTTAACCAATGCCTATGACGATTATTTAGAAATAGAAAACACTATTAAGATATTTGCAGGTGATCAAGATAATGTAACTTTAGATAATTTATCCTACATGAAAAACGCATTGGGTTTCAATGATGCAAATGAACTTTTAGATAGTTTAGCGATCGTAGAGTTTCAGGACACACTTAAAAATCAGAGTTTTGCATATCAGCTTATACTATCACAGATTTTATTTAATGATCCAATGAGTCCCGATAGTATTATTCCAGCATCTGCATTTATGTTATTTGGGCAAAGATTTGTAATAGATTCCTACATTACTGCAAGTGTAGTTTACGATCGAATTGCAGGTGGATATTGCAGGCTATTTCCTTCATTGTTAGATGTACTTTTTTCAATCGGAAATTCAGCTTCCGCTCAATTATTAATTCCAGAATTGAATGAATATCATTACTCAACAAATCTTGCTGCTTTAAGATATTTGATTGATTCTTACGATGATGAATTCTGGAATGCAAATTTGTACTCAAATTGGCTTAACATAATCAGAAGGCTAAATCCACCGGAAAACAGAACAGATCTTCCACCATTTATGCAAACAGCAGCTTTCTGGCAGAAAAAAATGAATACACAACTTGCTTCCTGGACAGAATTAAGACACGATAATCTTTTATATGCAAAGCAATCTTATACAGGCGGAACTATATGTTCTTATCCTTATAGCTATGTTGAACCATTTCCTGAGTTTTATCAGACATTAAAAGATTTTTCAGTTTCTGCTGCTAACAAAATTCAAACAATTAATTTTTCAGATCCCGGATACCAATATGAAATTACAATGTATTTGATTACACTTGGCAATGTTATGGATACATTAAAAATAATTGCGGAAAAAGAATTGAATCAGGAGTTACTGAGTTTTGGTGAAATAACATTTTTGCAAAATATGATTTATGAAAATGGCACTATCGGTTCAGGTGAAATTCCATATAAAGGCTGGTATCCAAAACTTTTTTACAGAGATGATAATGCGGCAACATTTACAACTTTATCTAATCCTGGTTTGATGGAAAGTGATCATCTTGTTGCGGATATGCATACAATTCCAACTGATTGCAGTGGTGGAATTCATGGTTGGGTAAAGCACGTTGGTACTGGCCCAATTAATCTTGGTGTTTTTGTTGCGCCATGGAATGATGGTGTACAAACTGCTTTCATCGGACCGGTAATGAGTTACTATGAATACACTACCGAAGATTTTTTAAGATTAACAGACCAGGAATGGAATGATCAATATTTGCAATCAGCATTAAGACCAGAGTGGGTGAATATTTATTTAGCGGATTCAACAGGTAATTCTCGCGGAAATGGTCCAACATTAATTACTTCTATTGAAGAAAATCCTAATAGTACTATTATTCCACAATCCGAGTTATTGATTTCAAATTATCCAAATCCATTTAATCCAACAACATTAATTGTGTTTACAATTCCATATGATCTTACTAATGAAAACACAGAGCTAAAGATTTATGACGTTAAAGGAAGTTTGGTTGCTACTTTAGTAAATCAACAACTTGCTGCAGGAAATTATATTGTGAAGTGGGAAGGGAAGAATCAGAGTAATCAAAATGTATCGAGCGGAATATATTTTTATAACATAAAAGTTGGAGAAAGAATCAAAAGCGGTAAGATGAATTTGTTAAAAT
>JBBQSH010000026.1:0-29078 GCA_038214015.1 Ignavibacteriales bacterium
TTAAAAGTAAGTTTGGTTTTATTTTAGAAAAACCGCATATTTGTCCACCAAATTATGAACAAATAGTTCATTAGATATTTGGGCGTTTAGCTCAGTTGGTTTAGAGCATCTGCCTTACAAGCAGAGGGTCCGCGGTTCAAATCCGTGAACGCCCACGAAAGACCTCAAAAACATCTTGTTTTGAGGTTTTTTTATTTGTTCAAACTTTAATTTTCGGTAATACTTACTGGAATTTCCCTCAATCACTATCAATTTACTTCAGTTACTACTTCAAAAACTACTTCAGTAATTCTATAAATTAAAAAATGTAAAATGGAAGTGTTGAGATAAAAAGTATCGTATGAAATGAAGTAAGCCTCCATTAAAACGGAGGCTCACTAGTTATTGAATTGTTACTCGGCTGGCTGTGTGCAGATTTCTTTTTCTTCGAGAACAGGCATTCTAAATTTTTTAAGCTCGTCTTTCATTGCATCGACATCAACTCTGTTGTAGTACTTATCAGTAGTTGAAGTATGCCTATGCCCTACCAACTCTTTGACTATAGTTTCATCCATTTTATAACGTGACCTGGAAAGCGTGATAAATGTTTTTCTAAATGTTTTTGCTGAACAGTTCTTCCCTGTCAAACCAATCTTCTGAAAAAAACGTGTTACAGATCTACCAAGGTAGCCATAATCGGAATAACCAAATAACGAACCCTCTTTTATTTTTTCTATTCTGCTATTAAGTATCGGAACCAAATCATTATGAAATGGTATCTCCCGGAACTCTTTTCTTTTTTGCGAATAGTATTTCACCATTTGAGTATTTGTATTGATGTCTTCAACTTTTATTCTATAAATGTCAGATGGACGAAGACCTGTGTAAAACAAAAAGTAAATCATTGTTTTGAAATTTGGTTTTTTCTCTTTGATCTTGGAAAATATATTTACTATATCATCGTCAGTGAAAACAATTTTTTCTTTAACCTCAGCCTTTGTTCTAACATCTTGGTTAATTTTAAACATCGGGATATAACTATATTCGAATAAGAAGTTCAGAAAATGACTAAAATTCTTATAGTAACCGTGAATAGTATTCTTGCTGAATGAGAGCTTCTTCAACTCGTTGATCCAGCTTTCTGCAGATATTTTATTAATAGTTGAACACCCACTATTCTCATTAAATGTCTCTGTAAACTTGCTGTAGAAACGATCATAATCTTTAATAGTTTTATAATGCTTGGTAGCATTGTTTTCCTTAAAGTGTTCAAATGCTTTTTTAATAGTTGAGCCTTTTGTTAATGCAGATTTGTTTGAATCTATTTTCTGAGCATCCAATTCCTTCTGAAGTTTTTTTGCAAACACTTTTGCTTCTCTTCTATTGATAACACTATCCTTCATTTTAAGTGAACGATTCTTAGTCCTGTTTTCTGCCCAATCCCACCAGGAAACATAGAGCACTCCATTTTTATTATATATGCTTGCCATCAGTTCATTTCCTTTATCAGCTTATCAAATATTGAATCAAGATTTTTTCCTTTCTTATCGTTTCGGATACTAATAAATGACCTCACATCTTTATCAGTAAATTCGAGATTAGGTGATTGAATTTCTCTTACAGTATTTTCCTGCATAAAAAGATCTAACTCAGTGTAAGAGATTTTATTTCGCTTTAAGATCTTAATCACACCGATTCTACCCTGGTTGATTAAGCTGTTAAGAGTATCCCGTCCAACACCGAGCATCTTAGCTGCTTGGGCGATAGAATACAGTCGGAGGTTATTATTATTGCCGTCCATAATTTAGCTGGAGGGCTATATACTGACTTATACCATTTAATTTCGGATTCGGTGTGAATCATTTCGGTGAGTCTGAGGACTCTGCGGAAGAGTGGATAATTTCTATTGCTAATATATGATAAAATTATTATAATGTCAAGACAAGATTATGCATAAATTGACTTTAGTTGCTATACTAACTTATAAAATACAAATGTCTTGACAGTTATCTTAACTATACTTAATTTAGAGTTACAAAAGGAAAAGAATATGAAACTATTAGATATCAGGAATCAAAAAGGATTAAATACTGGACAGATGGCAGATTTACTTGAGATTAGTCAAGGCCATTATTGCCATTTAGAAAATGGCTCAAGAAGACTCACAGATTCCGTTGCTAAAAAGATTGAAGAAGTGTTCGGAATAAACAAGCAAGAACTGGAAAGTGATTTTGTTTTAAGTAATCCATACTTAGGAGTAATTAATAACTGGATATGGAATATCAGGATAAATGAATTACCTGTAACTCAGGCTTTTATAAATGATATTGGATTTCTTAAAATATCAAACATAAATGAACACGATAAAGTGCTTGAGGCTTTTATAAGATACATCCTTTTTTCAATTGGCAGATCAATAGAAAATGAATTTGCAAAAGATCCGAAGATGATGGAGTATCTGGTGGCCCGACTCCAAAAATAAAATCTTATTCTTTCTTTCTTAAAGAAAGCGAAACCGCATTAGCTGAAAAACAATTTAAGCTGGTGCGGTTTTTTTAATTAATAAACTATATGAAAGTAAACTTCAAACAAACAACTCACCTACGCGGTGAGGAAATAGTAAAGTTCATCAAGAACATTAACATCGAAGAGATTGTTGATAAGCTTGGTGAATTAGACCTCGTGAAAACCGGTAACAGCCTTCAGGGCAATTGTCCTACCGGCCACAGTTCACAAGGTGAAAAATGTTTCAGTATAAACACAGAAAAAAACTTTTATCACTGCTTCCACTGCGGTGCAGCCGGTGATAATATCAATTTAGTAGAACTTGTAAACAACGCAAGCTTTGCAGAATCACTTAACTGGTTCAAAGAGAACTTTGATCTGGAACTTGATCAAATAAAAGAAGCAGAAAGCGTTCATAAGGAAGAGGACAGCAGCTTCTATATAAAACAAACGATGCTCGAAGACATAGTAGCAGCCGGACATCACTATCTGTTTAATAAACACGGCAAAGATGCCTGTAATTATTTAACCGACCAGAGAGGTTATGCTATTGAGAATCTAAAAAGAACAGAATGGTTTTTTTTACCAGCTTCACAAAGAATAAAAGAATATCTCAATCAGAAATATCCTAAATATTCTAAACAGATAGATGAGATCTCATTTAACGGATACTACGGTGATAACTTCAGATTAGCATTTCCTTACAGAGACAGGTATGGAAAGATAACGGGATTTCTAAAGAGGGCTCTCAATCCTGGTGGTATTGATATCACAACATTCGATAAAAAGGAGCATAAGAACGTTAGATGGGACAGCTCCAAAGGAACAACTAAAAAAGATCTGTTCGGAATTCATAAATGCAAGAAGGAAGAAACACTAATAATATTAGAAGGTTATCCCGATGCGTTATATCTACCAACATTAGGATTAAAAAATGTAGTTGCTGTGGGACAGGGACTTCTATCAGAGTCACATCTCGAAGCTCTTAAAGAATTCAAAATAAAAAATGTAGTTATCTCATTTGATAATGATCCACCTAAAGCTGATGGTGAATTAACAGGCGTTGAGAATACAATTAAAGCTGTGGATCTGTTAACTAAAAAATCAGATGTAAATGTATTTGTATTAGATCCCAAAAAACTAGGCAAGCATAAAGATCCTGATGAATTTGTAAAAGCTAACGGAATAGAAGCATTCAGAGAATTAGTTGATAAAGCTGAGTTTGGATTAAGCTGGAGAGCAGAGATAATGCTTTCTAAATATGATTTATCAGTTCCGCAGCAATGGCAGAACGGACTTGAAGCAATTCTTAATTATGATTTATTTATTAAAGATCAGCTAAAGAGCAAGCAGTTAATTTCCACAGCAGCCAGCATTCTAAAAGTTGATGAATCTATAATTGAAGAACAGGCAGTAAGCTATAAACAGAAACTTGAAAGAGAAGAGTTGATTTCAGAATACAACTTATTACTTGAAAAAAGTAAAGCACAGTTAAACTCAGGTAATATTGAAGACTCTGTTTGCAGTATGGAAAAAGATATTCAGCAGCTTCGTATTAAACTGTTTAAGAATACTCTCAACGATGAATCTGATCTTGCATCACACTTACAAGAGAAGTTTGAAAGAGAGAAGAACCGTACAGCAGAACTGCTTGGATATAGATTAACAAAGTTCAAAGAGTTGTGTCACAATATCGACGGTCTTCAGGCTGGCTTTTATTTTCTCGGAGCGGAAACAAATGTTGGTAAGACAGCTTTCACAACTAACCTTTTGATTGATGTACTGGAATCAAATCCGAGTGTTAAAGCATTATACTTATCATTAGATGATAACAAAGATGTAATCATTAACAGGCTTGTAAGCATAAAATCCGGAGTGAAGCTGAATGCAATTCAGAAAAAACGTGAAGATGTAAAAGATGAGATTGCAGTTCATAAGGCATACGATGATTTAGGTAAGCTTGCAAAAGTTGAAAGACTTCATATCTACGATATCTCCCAGGTAAATAAAATTGATGATGTTGAGGCACTTATTGCAAAGATAGGAAATGAAAACCTGGTAGTTATAATAGATGGTTTATATAATCTCGGAGTGGAGGCGGATGGTGGAATCCGAATTGAAAACATTAAAAGAGCAAATACAATAAAAGCTATTGTTGATGTTTACAGAATTCCTCTTATATGTACCGGTGAATTGAGAAAGAGAACTTCAGAGGATTCAGGAAAGAAGAAACGCACTAATGATGATATTATGGAATCGGGTAAGTTCGGTTACAATGCAAATATTGTCTGGTTACTTTCGGCGAGTAAAAACCAGGAAGGATTGAATCTTGATGAAGAGTTGAAACTGAATATTGAGTTCAGCAAGAACAAGCTCTCACACTTCAAAGGTTTTCAGGAATTAAAGTTCAAGAAGTTCACAGGAACAATTGAAGAGATCAGAAGAACTGATCTGCCCTGGTAATAGTTAGTTAATGGGAGAGGTACATTCCTCTCCCGTATTTATAAATAAAATGCTAGAAAAAAATAATGTTACAAATAACAAACCTGATTCTAAAGTCAGAGTCGGGATACACTCCACAAACTTAATGTTTGGTGAAGTACGAAAAGACGGTTCATTTAATTATGATGGAATAGATCTATCACTCTCAGAACATAGAGCACTGTTTGCAATTCAGAAGATGCTTGATAAAACAAACTATGAAGGAAATGCTCCTGCAAGAATATCTGATGCTGAACAAAGCTCATTTAACTACTCTGGGATACTACCAAGAATTACATTTACACCTGCTCAGTTCCTGGAGGCCTATGGATTGGAAAAAAGAAAATCAGGGCGTGGTTATATGGAATATGGCAGCAATGAAAGAAAAGCAGCGTTGGATGCGTTATACAGTTTATCCAGAAGAATATTTAAGATTGTTTATAAAAGACAGAGCTTTATTAAAGGTGAAGCTAACAAGATTGACCGCATTGAAACTGAAGCTCCGTTGATCAGAATCTATAAAGGATACTTCGGGTTAACTACGGATGAAGATAAAAATCTTGATAAGGGCAATACTGTAAATGTTGATAATAAAATGCTTATTGGTGTGGAAGTTTGTCCTGTTATAGTTGATCAGATTGATAGCTATTTTATTCTGCTGGACCCCTCCCTCCACACACGCACCAAGTATATAGAACTGTTTATGAAGTGGATAGTTGTTCAAGATGAGATGCAGAGAAGAAACAGAACCAGTGGTTACGAAATTAAGATTGGAATAAAGAAACTTGCTGGGAAACTCAGAATGTATTATCTGATTGAGCAGTATAAAATGAACAAAGTTAAAGCTATACTGCAAGAGTGTTTCGAAGTCGGGAGAGGGTCGGGGCTGATAGAGAGTGCAGTTATTGAGGGTGATATTGTTAAAATAGCTCTACCCAGAAAGAGCGGAACCTCTACCCATAAAAGGCGGATTCTCTACCCAAAGAAGGCGGATTCTCTGCCCATAAAAGGCGGATGTGAAAAATGACCGATGCTGTAAACCATTAATAATAAAGGGTATAAAGCGACAAAATTCTGAAATGCAAATCGCTATAATTCTATTATAATTATTTATAATTATATAACTGATCCCTCGGCGCTGTCGCGCCGGGGATTCTGGCAAGCACTCACACGACCTTATCCGATACACTTCAAATACACCTATAGTTAAATTGTCTAAAGTTTGTGTACTGAGTTATTCATACACAGTTCGGAAGTATGTCGAAGATAGCCGAAGAGTGATTGAAAGATGTATTAAACATAGTCCAAAGGTTGATCAAACATTAAGCTAAGCTTGCCAAAAGATACACGTTATATAGGCATTTTGTCAGACACTTAACTGATTAAATTATAATGACTTACAAAATAAAAACTGAAAATCCCAGCAAAATTTGAAAATATTTCTAAAAAATTCGTTAAAAATTGAAATAAATCTTTAAAATCTTTATCAATAAGCGATAATATTCTTGAAAAGTACCTCGCTAATTGAAGTAAACATCAAAAAGTTGAACAGAAAATGAAAACTTCTTAAGAATAAAATTGAATCGCGCTGAAAAATCTGTGCCGCCACAAGATTTAATTTAAGGTTCCACTTTATGGGGTAGGCACTAACTCTGCGTCAGAAAAATTAAACTTAATTTTACCCAGCCGCCGAGTCGATGGTTCACTCAATTTTCACCGGCCAAATTGAATTCCATTTTTTTTGTTTTCAATTTTTTGCAAGCCTTAAAATAAAATCCCCTGCCAACTTTAATCAGCAGGGGTATGATATCTGAAATAGTAAATTTTTACTTAAGAAGAATCATCTTTTTAGAATTAACAAAACTGCCTGATTGTATTTTATAAATGTAAACTCCGCTTGCAAGTGAGCTTGCATTAAAGTTTACTTCATATTTTCCGGCTACTTTTTCTTCGTTAACAAGAGTAGCAACTTCTCTACCGAGGATATCGTAAATCTTAAGTGTTACAATTCCATCCTGAGGAATTTGGTAACGAATCGTTGTACTTGGGTTGAAAGGATTTGGAAAGTTGTTAGACAGTTCGTAAGTAATAGGAATCTCACTGCCAATAAAGTTTACTTTGTTAAAGTTTTTCTTTGCAAGCGTGGTATTATCGCTTACTATATTAGCAATTGCATAGGCAGCATTAGTATTCAAACTTGTTACTAATCGTAAATAATAATCACCCGGTGTTATACCTGAGCAATCAACCTCATAATCAATACTTGCATATTTTTCAAGATTGTTTTTGTTATAAGATACATTATCAAATGTACCAACAACTTGATCCGTTGCTGCATTAACAAGCTCTGCTTTAAAATTAACAGCATCTGTCTCCGACAAAGCCGTTTCAGGATCAGACTTTGCTACAACGTAATAGATATTTGAAAAATAAAAGTTTGTTGATGGAGTAAGAGTAAAGTTACTTGTTCTTGTATGTGCATTAAGTTCGTTTGCAGATGAGTAAGAGATGGTGTCTGGAATTACTACAAACTTAATTATGCTATCACCAACAAGTATATCACCAATCTCAAAAACGAATTCTATATCATTAATTGAGGCTACACCGCGTCTTCCAAAGGTAACAATGGTGTCTTCAACAGATATTTTGTTTAAACCTCCTCCACCTTCTTCTTCAAGTGTGCTAAAATCAGTTGTAGATTTTAGGAAGTAATGAGGATCGCTGCTGTGAGGTACCCTGTTATCCTTAAACACCATTGCAGACATTGTTTGAAAATTTGTACCCGAACATAACTGTGATTGGAATCCTGAATTACTTAATGTACGAGGAGTAGAATAAGCAGTTCCATCTCTTCGCATCCATTTAGTAACAGGATTTGTAGTTCCCTCGCTCCAAATAATAACGGTTCTTTCATCTGTACCCAGCGCAGAGTTATTATTAACAAAATTTATATCTGTGCCTGCAACTTGAAAACTTCCCCAATTTGTTCCTCTTGTTGTTATAGCTTTCCGTTTATCTATTCCATCACCAGGATTTCTTGCACCTGTCCAGCTAACTACCGGAGCATTATTTGCTATACTTATTGAAGGAGAAAAGTTAAGTGGTGAGCCGCTAGTTGTAGAAATTATTGTTGTACTGCCGGATATTTGTGATCCAACCAGTACTGCATATTTAATTGATGAATAATACTCATCTTGTACCTGTTCCCAAACCAAGCGAATTGAAGTTGTGCCTGATTTATTTACTGCAATAGACGGATTAACAGAATAACTATTTGTGCCTGTTAATGTTAGCGGGTTATTTATAGAAAAGTATATACCATAACTTATATTAACAACACCAGTTCTGGAAAGAAGAGCACCTGCAGCTCCGTTTTTATAAACTATATTAAAATTGCTGTAAGCCATACAAATTACTGGGTAGCAATTTGTTGTGCTGTAACTGCCGCTTACTGTTGCGACATCTTTTGTATCCCGCCAGTTCATCCTTCCGATAAGTACATCTTCAAATCTATCGAAGTAAGCAACTTTTATTTTTGAAGATGAAGAGCCGTAAGACTCCTGCCAGGTAATTGCTGTTTGATAGTAAGTTTCCTCAGTGTATGGATCATAAAAACTTCCGTAGTCTATTGCCGGTTGTTTACCTGTAACAGAAATAGGTTTCCCGTTATTTTGGATATACCAGGTTGCACCGTTATCTGGACTAACCTCATACCATACGGAGCCCATCGATTCATAAACAAGATGCAAATATCCGTCATCTGTTTTTACGTATTTTCGCTGACTGTTACTGTCATACCCATTTGGATTAGTAGTTAATTGTGTGCCCTTTAGTTTTGCCTGTGCAACTGCTTCATCAGAAGTGAAGACAACAGGTGTTTCTAAAGCGTTAGAGTTTTGGAAGGTTACATTTGTACCATACCAATTCTGAAAATAGAATTTATGAGTTCTGCCATTACCTGTTGGAACGCCAGTGCTGTATAACGGTATATCTTGCACTGCATCTACTTTTACGGAGTAGTAGGGTTTACCAGATATTATTGGTTGATTTAAGAACACACCACCATAAGAATCAATTGAGTTATTCTGCATATCAAAAGGAGAAGGGTAAAAATTAGGCTCACCATCCTGTGTCCACTGGCCACCCTCATCCTCATAATAATACCAGGGATCAATTATGCCAACATTACCCAAAGTAGTATTACTATATTCTGTTAGATAGTTTTTAATCACGGCAGTAGATGTTGGCAGAAAGGTTGCTTTAAGTAAGGAAGGAGAGCTTGATATAGCATCAAAATCATAACGCAATACAAAAGCAGTATCACTTTGCAAGTCCCAGTAGTGGTGTTTTTGCGTTGTACCAGTTCCATTCCAGTTTGTCAGAAATGGCAACTCAGCGGTACGAATTTTATTTGGAGTACCCCAAGATAAGAACACAGGTGCGCTACCTGAGGGAATTGGATCTTCAATATCATCATTTAGTATAAGTGAGCCATAGGATTCATTTGATTGAATTTTATTCTTGAATGTATAATAATTATCTGGTGTTGTGAAATTAATAATTAAATCTACACAAGGCTGGCTAGTTCCAACAGATAGATCGTAACCTGCGATGTACCAATAGGGTACTACTAAACTAACTTGTTCTCTTATGCCTAAAGTTAAAAAGTAATTAGCTGATCGAACTGCATTATTAACCGCATTCCAAACTTCCCATCCTTGCCCTACAGGTGTCTGGGCAGTAAATGTTTGATTAAAGAATACATTATGATTCGCATCAGGGGTTAACGCAGATGAAATATAGATTTGATTTGAATTGCTCTCGTTAAAGAAATTTATATCAGTGTATTGAGAATATATGGAATGCTATGTAAAGAAAATGTAAAGCTCTCTGGATAGTTGCCTTTGTTAGCTCTAAATTTTATTGTAACACTTGTTACAGTCGCCTCAGTGGGTATCTCACTATATGTCCATTGCCAGCAATCAAAATTTCTTATCTCATACAAATAGGTTTGCTGCAGTTCCCCAACACGATGTAATTCAGCAGTCCAATTGTAAGCAGTGTGTTGTCCTTCTTGTTTGATCCAATTAGTAAAAATATCTTCTTTGGAGGAAAATGTATGCTGTTGTTGTGCACACACGATTGGAACAAAGAACAATAATGTTAGAAGAAATTGAATTAAGGTTTTCATAAAGCCTCCGCTTTAATAAGTGTTTTTTGTGGCGGATGTTTATATATTTGAATGCAAGCAAAAATAAAGGCATTATTGTCTTTATTTCTCTGACCGGAGAATTATTTGTTTGCAATCTAACCCCGGTGCCGCCAGCATCGGGGATTTTTAATTTTATTTTTTTGTCATCATTATTATTGCATTACTGTTGTGGCTGCCCACAACAACTGTAATATTATCTTTTGTCTCCATTCCTCTCCATACTAAATCAATCTGCGGATCATAAGGCAAACCGATTTGTTGCCAGGTTGATCCGTTAAAGTGCTTTAGTGTATTTCTATCGCCAGCAATCCATATATCATTTGAAGCAGTTGCTCTTATTTTATAAACATAACCACGGTAAAAAGCACCTGGATTTCCCCCGATATAATTTTCAGGTAAAGATCTCAGATAATCCCATCTTCCTAACTTGTACTGATACACTATATTTCCTGCAGCGTATAAGGTGTTTGATTGGTCAAAACATACAGATGAAATTGTACCATATAATTTTGGCTTGAACAATTGAGCAGGTGGGATGTTATCTGATTCAATAAGTGTACTAAAATTTGTACCATTTTCAGTCTTAAGAATAATGCCATCTACAGTTGACATATTTAATCCGCAAGTAAATAATTGATTGCTACGGTTTACAGCAATATCAGCCAAAAATAAACTTGTTCCACTTTCAATCTTTGTCCAGCTATTTCCATTATAGTGAGCTATATTACCAGCACCACCAACCAAATATAAATCATTACTATTGCTTCCCCAGAGTTCGTTGATTACAAATGACCAAGGCAAGCACATAGTTTTTGTTTGTATGCCGTTTTCTATCTTAACAACTTGATCACCATCCATCGCTAACCAGATATCATTTTCATTAATAGCCCAGATTGCTTTTGCAGGATATGGGGTTCTACTCTGTTGTCCGCAAATTGTGTAAAACATTATCCGTTTTAATTCCCAGCTAGCCCCATTCCAATGAACGGCGTTATAAGAAGACGGATCAGGATTGCCAAGCGAATCATTCATATAAATCTCACCAACAGCCCAAATATTATTTTCATCAATAATTGCAACATCAAATAACCTGCTGATGTTTGTTTGGATACCAAACTCAAAAGTTTGCCAGGTAAAGTTGTGGGAGGTGGTGTCAAGTGTAGCGGCTGTTACTTTGTTGCTTGATACTGGATTCTGGATACTTGATACTTGGAAAGAATATATTTGACTGGGCATTAAAGAGTCAATATATAGTAGTGAGTCTTGAGTGCTCAGACTAAATGTCTGAGTTACGGAATTATTTTTTAAAAGATTTATTGTCGCCGGTAGTTGTATGTTGTTTGTTGTTAATTGCAGCCACGCTTCGGTACAACTTACATCTTTAAGTTCAAGTTTAAGGTCCGGTTCTAGTTTAGGCTCGGTTGTGCTGCAGCTAAGCTGCGTTAGAATGGACAAACACAAAAGTAAAAACACTTTTAGTTTTTTCGTTATAGAAAATATTTTTAATAAAGTGATTTTAGAAAATTTTTGTTTAAGCATCTGTATAGCCCTCTTGCTATTTATTTTTAATATCATTAATTGTTCCTACCAAAAAGAAGCAAATAATAAAACATTTAC
The DNA here is from genome assembly GCA_038214015.1 of Ignavibacteriales bacterium. GTDB lineage: Bacteria > Bacteroidota > Ignavibacteria > Ignavibacteriales > Ignavibacteriaceae > IGN3. The sequence continues at coordinate 11,795 of JBBQSH010000026.1, forward strand.
AAGTTAGAAAGTAAAAAGGTAATTGGCAGGTAAACATAAATTACATGATGATTGTAAAGCATTTACAATAAATGGCGTGAATTTGATTTGATAATGGTGCAGGTAAATACATTAAGATTATAATAAAAATATAAAATGTTTAAATAAAATATTTTTAATCTTTACTGTAGAAAGTATAATTTTAGTTTTTTTATTCTTGGTTTGGAATCCATAAGAACTCCACAGCTAAATATGATTCTTCGAGAAACACATTTTTTTGATGAACGCTCATTACTTGGTTACTGTAATGACTTTTGATGGGATGAGGAGAAATAATATTTAATTAACAATTAAAAATAACCTTAAAAAATCTTTTTCAAGTTGAATTACACCGACTTATTTTTTACGTTTGTAGAGAACTAAATCAATATAAATAAACTCACGGTGCGATAATGAGTTTCCTTTCTCGTCAAAACATTATTATCAGAAAATTACTAGTCGTTATTTTAATTGCATATCTTATTAAAATAATACTTTGATAGGATTGAAAATGAAAATTAATTATTTACATATTTTTTCTTTAACCCTTCTGCTAAGTTCCTCAAATATTTTAGCTCAATGGAGTAACGACCCAAATCAAAATCTTCAAGTCTCCAATTTTGGTTACTTTGTATCTGCCTGCGAAGATGGAATGGGCGGCGCTTTTGTTGGTTGGACTACGGCAAATGATCCTGCACCAAGTTCTTGGTTACAATGGGTTGATAAATATGGTTATGTACGATGGAGCCAACCATTACATATAACTGGTAATGGAGTAGCACAAACACAACTTAAATTAATAAAATCAGAACCCGGAAAAGTTATATTAACCTTTTTAGATTGTATTGAAGTGGGGTGGGATACTGCAAGCTGGGGTCCAATTTTCCATACTTATTTGAGAGCTAATAAAATAGACACAACAGGATATTTGCATTGGGGAGAACGTGGGATAACAGTAACGGAAGATACATCGTTTACTGATGAAATATATGGATTTGCAGAGGATGAAGATAATGGTATTTACGTTACGTGGAGTACTGTTTATCCACCGCCATATATTGGTTTTGAGGATACTACAGTAATAAGAGTTCAGAAAATATCTAAAAATGGTGAAAGGTTATGGGGTAAAACAGGAAAGTATGTAAGTACCTGGCACGGATATAATTCCCCTGATCCTTATATAAGTAGAAGAAATCCAGATGGAATATTTCTAAAATATTATAAGCAGGATGTCGGCAATACTCTATCAAGTATAAATCCGGATATGAGTGTAAGATGGTCTAAAGTAAATCAATGGTACTGGAATATAATTCCGGATGAAAACGGCGGTGGTGCCTGGGCAAGAAAAATGGTTATACCATTTACTGCTAATTATAAAATTATAGCCAATAGAATTGATTCTCTGGGAAATCTTTTATGGAGTGATAGCGCTTTGATAGTAGAAAATGATATTGGAACTTATTCCTATTTAGGAGAGATAGCTTTTATTGAGGAAGATATATTATCAATAACATGGACAAAGAGCTTCTATCCTTCTAACAATTCAACAATTGCTAAAATACAAAATATTAGGAATGATGGCAGCTTTATTTTTCAGAATGGTAGTATGAATATTTCTAGCAATCCTGATTCAACAATAACAGGAACAATTGAGGGAGATCTCTATTTCTGGAGGGATTACAAAGAAACTCCGAGTAGTTTAATTTGTTCAAAGTTTAATAAAGATGGTCAGGAAATTTGGCAAACCACAATAACATATTCAGAAATGGATGCCGGGGTGATTATAAGTGATGGGTATAATGGTTCCATTATTGTTTGGTCTAAATATTTCTCTCCTAATACTGGTGTTTTCATTCAAAAGGTAAGTAAGAATGGTATTTTAGGAGAAGTTATAACAGACATACAGCTTGATGAAATAAATAATGACTACAATTTTATTTTACACCAGAATTACCCTAACCCATTCAATTCAGAAACGATAATAAATTTTGAATTAAATCAAAGTGAGGAAATTGAATTAAATATTTATAACTGCCTGGGTGAAAATGTTAGAAAACTTTTTGTGGGTGCTAAAGAAAAAGGAAATCATTCAATCAAATGGGATGGAAAGGATAAAAACAATTTTAATCTATCAAGCGGCATTTATTTTATTGAACTGAAAACAAACTTCGGACACAAACAATTAATTAAAGGAGTTTTACTTAAATAATAAAGACAGAGGGAGAGATGAAAAGTTTATACCTGTTCACAATGTTTTTTCTATTTACAAACATCATCAATGCAGTACCAATAGATACTGGAATGATTGAATGGCAGCAGCCTAACAGCGTTACGTTTATTGCACAAATGATAGGAGATGAATTCCGCTTTAATTTTACTACTAATGATGGTTATGAAATCCGCGAAGGCGAAGATGGCTGGTTTTATTATGCGATCCTAGATGAGAACGATAATATCGTGCCATCGGGAAACAGAGTAGGCATTGATGAGCCGCTCAGAGAATCATATAATCTGGAATTACCTGTTTATAAGCTTGCTGAAATAGAAAATTATAGACAGCAGTTCAACCAGCAGTTGTTAGAAGCTGATGAATGGTTTAAACAAAAAAGGATTGAAGCGAACGGTGGCACTGTTACTTTAAAGATCGGTGTAATCCTTGTTGATTTTGCTGATAGTGTGCATTACAAGAGTTTAGGCGGAAATTTTTCTGATGGCTATAATAGAGCTTTTTTCAATAATATGATTTTTTCTCAAAATTATTGGATTGGCGAACCAATTTCACCAAACTTTACGACACCTCATCCGGAAAACAAACAGATATTCGGTTCTTTACGTGATTACTATAATCAGCAATCATGTGGGAAATTAAATATTATAGGTAAAGATGGAATTTATCCTGAGATTTTAAATCCACCGGATCCACTTCATCCCGATGTACCGGATTGGGTTTACCTTGATGAAACCAAAACTTATTGGAATAGTCAGGACATACTTAGCACAGCAGAATGGTGTTATAAAGCAAGACAAAATTTTCAACAAAAGTTCCCTAATATTTCCCTCTCAAATTATGATAGGATAATTTATATATATGCCGGTAATCAAGGTACTTATCTTAAGTCATTATGGCCTAATGCTGACCCACTAGGTGGTTTTATAATGAGTGAACAGTGGAGTGGAGTATACTCACATATTGGAGTTCATGCTCACGAATTTGCTCATTTATTGGGAGCCGATGATGAATATTGGGGTGATATTAATGTGAACGCTGGTTACTTCGATTTAATGAGTAATGGTAATTATAATGGCCCCGAAAGGAAGGGTGAATGCCCAGCGGGAACAACTCCGTTTAACAGGATAAAATGGGGATGGAGTACTGTAACATTTCTGAATGAAGATTCTTATCAAGATATCCTGCTTGGGTATAACTATCAAAATCCAAATTATTATCGCCTAGATAATCCTTATGATGATACTGAATATTTTTTGATTGAAAACAGGCTACGAGAAGGATTTGATAAATGGACTCCCAATAATCCTTCTTATGTTTCTACCGATCCAAGAGATTTAAATGGGAACTTGGGAGGAATGCTTATTTGGACAATTGATGACGATAATGGAAATCATGATAAAATAGGACTTATATCAGCAGGAGATGACTGGTCAAATAGTTTCGCCTGGGTTCCTTTCCCTTTTGATAGAAACCCGAGTGGGTTAAATTTAACAGCGAATACTATACCCAACAATAGTATAAGAAATGTTTCTAACTCTGGTGTATTAATTGAGAATATAAGATGGATAACTGATGTAAATAATGTTAAAGTAAATATTAATCACGACTTTTCAGCAAATTATTATGTTATTTCAAGTAATCAAACCTGGAACGACACAAGAATCATTGACAAAGATTTATTAATTATTGGAAATGCTACTTTAACATTACAAGAAGGAGCGGTTCTTAAATTTGAGCCACAAAAAAAATTACAGGTATTGAATACAGGTGCCTTGATTATAGAAAGCAGTGGTAACCCTGTTGAATTAACTAATAATATACCAGGACAAAATTGGAATGGAATAGAGTTAGACGGCTTGGTCTCTGTACTGCAAGGTTCAAATTATATAATAAGCAATGCCAATCAAGCAATTAAATTTCAAAAATCAAGAAATATATCTTTTTCGAATATAAGATTTGAAAATAACCTCAAAACCTTTTCGATTAGTGATGGACGACCGACTAATCCATATCAAGTTGATTTTTTAAATTGTAAAATAAGTAGTTCGCCCATTGAACATATTAATACATACATTGAAAATATGTCTTTAAATCTTAAAAATTGTGTGGTCGAAAATTCTATTATATCAACTCAAGGGAATATAAATCTAACTTTAGTAAACAATGATTTTAAGTCAAACTCAAACATAACATTATCAACTAACAGCACTGTAAAGAATAATATTTTTTATAATAGTACAATTACTAACGTTATAATCGGTCCTTCCATAACCTATAATTGCATTTACCCCTATCCACAAAATAGCAGTATTTATTCGCAACCAGGTAATTTTTCAGCAGAACCGCATTTTTCAACAAGTGGGAATGGTTCTCAACTTTTTGAATATTCTCCTTGTATCGATGCTGGCGATCCAAATGATGATTTTAGTAATGAACCGGGTGATAACGGGGGAAGAATAAATATTGGTTCTTTAGGTAATACCTCTTTTGCTACTCAGGTAAACCCATTTGTACATCAGGTACTAAGCGGAAGTTCTATTACTTTTTTAGGCAATTACTTTTTTAAAGCTAATAGTGAATGGAATATAAATAACTCGGCTAATGTTTCAGCAAACGCTCAACTTATAATTAATCCTGGCGTTAAACTTAATTTTAATAGTGCTGCTACCCTTTTAGTAAAAGGTACATTAAATGCTCAAGGACTTGAAAATAATAAAATTACTTTTGATAGAATTGGAAGCTCAGGAACGTGGGGAAATCTTTCTTTTAAATTTCCTACTTCATCAAATTCCATTTTGGATAATGTTGAAGTGAAAAATGGATCAGGTATTATGTGTTCACTTAGTGCTAATGTGACAATTAAAAATTCAATTATAGATAGCTATACAGAGGGTGTCATAGTAAATTCAAATGGATCACTAACAATCTCTGACAGTGATATTAACTATGCACAAATTGGTATAAAAGCAGAGAACGGTGGTTCTGTTAGTATTTCAAATGTCACCTTCAATAACTGTGTTAGTAATGGTATTGCACTTTTGGGTTTTCATAATGAAGATACTAATCTGTCCACCCACACACCAATTATAAAAGGTTGTAGTATAATAGGTTCAGCTACAGGAATTTCAGCAGTTAATAGTAGTGAAGTTGTAATTAAAGATAATTCAATAAGCCAATGCAATCTTGGTATATACCTTAATCAGGTAAATTCAGCTTATATTACCTCTAACACCATATTAGGATTACAATCCGGAACTGGTTCAACTATGCCTGGTATTTTTATGTCCAGTTCAGGTGGTTTTATTAGAAACAATACAATAAGATTTCACAGTTTTGGAGCATTATTTGCTTATTCATCTCCTGTTTTGGGAGTAAATACAATTGAAAATAACTCCAAATGTGGGATCTATGTTGATTATGGTTCCTATCCCAACCTTGTACAACAACTTGCAAATCCAAATTGTTGGTATCCAGTTGGCGGTTGTAATGTTATAAGGAATAACGGTACTTATACTGGCAATATACCCTCAACGCCTGGAGTATTACCAGACGGGGCAGAAATATTCCTATATTCAGGGGACGTATTGCTGAGTTATGGATACAATGAAATTAGCGATGATCGAACTGATATTCCTGATTATTTAACTTTATCTTTGATAAAAGGGACAAGAAGCAGTAATGGGGCCCGAGATTTTTTTGTTGATCGCAATTACTGGGGAGTTGTCGGACCATCACCATCAAGATTTGGTACTCTGGAAGCAGATTATGAACCCACCGCTGAGTATTGTCCATTGCCAGAAGCACCGTGTTCTGGTTCAGAGCTAATCATTCAAACAACAGATGGACAGATAATTGATACACTTGATTCTAGACAAAAAGAATCATCGAATATCAGCATACTTGAAGAAACTTATGCTACAGCTGATAAACTTTTTTACAGCGGTGAGATCGAAGAAGCAAAGACATATTATCTTACAATAGTTCAAGGCAACTATACTAATGTAGAAAAGCTTTATGCTTACAACAAACTTTATGAAATTGGCGAATTATTAAAAGAAGGGGCAGCTTACTTTGCAGAGTTACAAAATGCTTGTAACTCAATATTAGAAATTGAAACAGATACATTGCTTCTAAAAGCATTCAATCAAAGATCAATTTTGTGTGATGTAAGCAAAGAAGAATATGAAACCGCAATATCAAAATTCGATAACATTATTCATCAAAACCCAAATAGTCAAGAAGCAGTTTATGCAGAAATAGATATTATAACAACAGCACTAAATATTGATACAACAGGTTCAGGTCTTGGTAAAATTGTAGGCGGTAAATATCATATTAAGGGTACTTCGGATTACTTAGCCAAGCTTAATGATCTGCTTCAGAATAAATTTTTAATAAATTCAGAAGATCAAGAACAAGAAATCCCTAAAGAATATTCCTTAAATCAAAATTATCCCAATCCATTCAATCCAAACACCACTATACGCTATCAAATTCCAAAAAACGGTATAGTGACATTAAAAATTTATGATGTGCTTGGGGCTGAGATTGCAACGCTTGTTAATGAACAAAAAGACGCAGGAAAGTACGAAGTAAACTTTAACGCAAGCAGATTAGCAAGTGGAGTTTACATTTACAAACTGCAAGCAGGTGATTTTGTTAGTTCAAAGAAGATGATCTTGCTTAAATAAGAAACTCAAAGTTTTGCTTTGAAAACCCTGATAGTTTGTGTCAGGGTTTTTTTTATTAATAGAACAGTTCAAACAATAAACCCCATGCGATTAGCAATATTATTGTGTAAATAAAAGCATGATACCATTTCTGTTTCTTTGTTAGTTTTATCATATAACCAACCATGCCAAGTAATGATGTTAAGAAAAGAATTTTGCAGAGATGCCAGCCGTCGACGGTCCAGCCGAATAAATATTTTTGAATCTATCCCAGCCCCCACGAGATATACACGCGGTTCCCCTTTTTGCAATAAAAAAGTATAGTACTGGTACCGAAACATTAAACTTCATTTAGTGCACCCCTCCACCCGGGTCCAAATGATTTTCTAAATATAAAATTGAATTGTAATTTTTTTTACAAGCTATTTTAGGTAAAAAACCTTAACCACTATTGTGATTAAGGAATTGCTAATGCTTTCTCAGGTCGGAAATAATCCAGGAACAATTGTTTTAGTTTTAGTGTGATGGCTCTTACGGTTTGATATGTGAGCTGAAGGATTTCTGCAATTTGTTTTGCTTTGAATCCCTGCATAAGATGTGAGAGAATTATATTCTCTTCGTTTGTGAGAGTTCGTTGCCAATCTTTGAAATCTATTTGAAATGAGATTTGATCCTCAACTGATTCTTTTTTCCAGGTGTTTGAAGACATCCATTCATCGAATTCTACAACAGTAGTTGGACTATCTGGTCTGCGACGATAGTATCCAAGTGCATCGATTGAACTGGTGCCCCCATACCCCTGTTTACAAATACTCCTAACATCCACCTGCTTAGCACGAGATGTAACAAAATATTTGTATTCCTGTTTCTTAATTTCTTTTCCTTTGCTAACATCATTCTGATATTTCTCATAAGACTGACAAACAAGTTCCTGAATTTTATCTTTCCTCCGTTCTGGTTCTTCATACCTGAGCACAGCAAAATAAGCCTGTGTTTTAATGACAGGGTACAGCTCTTCCCAGCCCATCGACCTCCCATTATAAGTTGTTAAATATTATTTTAAATTTTTAGAAGTGGTAAGTATAATTTTAAACGCAGCTTCAGCGACTATTAAGACAATGCCAATTATTTGTAACATTACTTTCCTCCGAAGATTAATTTCAACACACTTTTTACCAAATTACCAACCTCATCGTACCAGTTTTTTTGGTTGCTCATCGCATCCTCCATAAATATTATCGATAACTATTTACTTATAACAGAAAAACGAATGAAATTTTATTTTTTGGATGGGGTAAATTTTCTATCGTTCGGAAATTTCACTTCGCAGCTTAACTTCTTCGATAGTAAGAATAGTATCCGTTGTAAAGAATATTACACAATGTTTCTAACGTAACATTTGCTAAAACCCAAAAATAAAAAAGGCGACTTTACTAAATCGCCTTTTGTTAATTTAAGATTATTGAGCTACTATTTTTACTTTGCTAATATCATCTTACGAGCCTGTGTAAAGCCGGGTGTAGTTAGCTGATAAATATAAACTCCGCTTGGAAGTTGCGAAGCATTAAAATCTGTAGAATAATTTCCTGCTTCCTTATTTTCATTAACTAAAGTTGCAACTTCTTTACCTAAAATATCATAAACTTTTAGTTGAACTAAGCCTGTTTCTTTAATACTATAATTAATTTGAGTTGACGGGTTAAATGGATTAGGATAATTCTGTGCCAAAGAATACTCTATTGGTATAGTAACACTTTTTTGTGCAATTTCTTTCTTGGGATATTTAGTGCCACGGCAGAATATTGTGTTTGATTCATCCGAACTTAGAGAATCGCTAGATGCTAATACTTTATAGTATAAATTTGGTGCAATCATATTGGGTTCTTCTAATAACATTTGAACATCGGTATACTCTAATCCAGTTGTAGTAGATATAAGTGTCCAGGTACCCGTTGCATTTATCTTTCTATATACATCATAATTTACAATAACATCTAAAGGTAGACGTCTACCCCAAACTAATCTGGGATGATCTGAATCATAAGATAAAAACAATCCTTTTTGCCAGCTATTAATATTAAATGTAACATTTTGTCCAATAATCAACTCTCCTTCTTCTAAAATAAATCCTTGATGTTTTAAATTAATAATAGAACTATCTTCAATAGTAATAGTTAAATACGGTGGAACATAAATTTCACCAGTAACTAAATTCGTCCCACTCCAATTTAAATCTGACGTTAAGGTTTGTTTACCCCAGGCTATTGTTGTTAGTGGATCACCTATAAAAACATTTTGCCAGGCTAAATATTGAATTCCCATATATGCAGCATCAATAAAAGAATACCCCACTTGGTATGCTGGAAACATAACTCCATCACGAATAACTCCACCAGTTAATGGTTCATAAGCATGACCGACACCTAGAGTTCCGCCTTCCAAAAAAAATTCAACAATCTGTCCCATCTCAGCCCCAGAATGCCTGTGTATAGAGCTTAATAATTCAGCATTATAACTTTCAGCAGTATTGAAAATTGCACCAGGTGCATAATTAAAATTAAGCTGTGATTGAATATAATCGGGATGTAATGTTTGTCCTTCACCAGTTAGAGGTGGTTTTGTTGTATGAACACCATTAGAACTGTAAGACATAATCGGTTTATTATGATAAGTGACAGTATCATTATCAGTATTAAAACTATAATTTAAAAAACCTATTGAATTTAATATTGCAGTAGTTGAATCTGCAAAATCAACCATAATACTTCCTCCATGACAAGGATTTGCATCTGCATCTATAAACCAATCATAATTATTAGAGTTTATTGCTAAAACAGATTTGTCTATCATTCCTTCAATCATATTATAACTTATGCCATCAAGATGAGAAACAAGATAATCAAGTTTTATTATATGCCCGTACCAGTTTCTTGTAAACACATTTCCTTTAAATCTATTTGTCATATCCAAATTTGAACTACTATTGTTACTGTAATATGGATTAGTAATAGGATTATAAAGCGATGATATCTGGCATGAGTAACAATAATTAGAACCAGAGACAGCGAATCTTCTGTAATTGTTATAAACTGAATCGAGAAGGATATCATAATTATTTGTGTTAAGCATACAAAGCAATCCATCAATACTCTGGTTACAAATTACTGAACCAGAATCTGCACCAGCTTGTATTTTATATGGTAAGCCTTTGCATAAAACAATGTATCTAATTGTTGAGGTTAAATTGTTATTGATTAAATACTCCTTTATAGGTAAAGCGATATATTGGTAAAAATATTTCCAAGCGTGCGGTGATGCATACCATGTTCCATTTAGATGATTTACAGAATCACGAATTATGTTCCCTCCTTCTGCAAGTGAAACACTATGGGTTGAGCCATTTACTGTTATATTATGGCCAATTAAACTATTTAAAGGGACAATATTTGAGGTGGGAATACCACGTGCATTAACATAATAGTTTTTTACCATTATTGAGGTATCTGAATTTGAATTATAAACCACGAGGACATTTTCTGGCCCAGAAATATTTGCATTTGTTTGGGCATCTATTGCATTAAAGAATAGAAGAATAAAAAAAGTGACAAAAATGAAATGTTTCATAACAAAGCTCCAAAGTTTATTGTTATTAAATAATTATTTAAATTTGGAGCAGGATAACATTACGGGTGCATATTGTTTTGTTATTCTGCATTCTGGAGGTAGCGTGTACGAGCGCTATCTCCGGTATTTAAGTACTACTTGGTTAAAATCATTTTTTTTATTTGAGTGTAACCTCCTACTGTTATTTTATAAAAATATACCCCACTAGATAAAAGAGATGCATCAAATTCAGTTTCGTATATTCCTGCTTCGCGGAATTCATTTAATAAAACTATTAATTCTCTACCAAGGATATCGTAGACTTTGAGGGTTTGCAATCCACTGATTGGAGATTGCCATTTAATATTTGTTGATGGATTAAAAGGGTTTGGAAAGTTCTGATATAATTCAAAGTTCCCGGGAATTAAAATATTGATCTCTATCACTTTTGAATATTCAAAGCTACCGTTATAATTAATTTGTTTAAGGCGATAATAAATATTGCGTAATTGATACTGATGAAATTCATCGATGAAAGAATAAAAGTTTTGTTCAGTTGTGGTTCCTTTGCCTTCAACAAAACCAATGTTTAGCCAATTTTTTTTATCTAAAGATTTTTCTATTTGAAACCCACTATTATTAATCTCTGAAGCTGTCTGCCAATTTAACACCGTTTTATTTTTTTCTAATTTCCCCTCAAAAGAAATTAACTCTACAGGAACAATAGAAGTATCTATAAGTTTAAAGATTAACCCCACTTGTCCAACTGAAAATCCAAGATAATTATTTGGTGCATGAAACTTTCTTAATCCTACATTTCTTAATTCTAAAAGTTCAAACCAGGTATTACCACTATCATTTGTTTCATAAACACCGTCACCAACTATAAATCCATGTGAAGTTGATAACCAACCCAGTACTCTAATAACATATTGCGATGTTAAATGATTAAACCAATTAATTCCACTATCTGTTGTTCTTAATAAATTGAAAATATCGTTAATAAGAAACGCATGTAATGAATCAATAAAATAAATGTCTCTACTCTCCCAAATGTTTAGATTTGTCTGTTGTATCCATTTTACTCCACTATTAGTTGTTTTATAAGGCCTGCCACCTAAATTAGCAGTCCAACCATATAATGAATCAACAAAATGAATATTGTAAAACGTTATACTTGAAGGTGCAGTAAATTGTGTAATCCAGTTTTCACCCTTATCTGTAGTTTTATAAATAATATTGTTGCGTATTGCCCAACCTGTGGTTTGGTTTATAAAAGATATTTTGTCTGCACCCCCTTCGCCTCCATTTGGTATATACCAGGTTGTTCCACCATCTGTTGTTTTATAAATTACGTTGCTTCCAATAAAACCTGTTAGACTATCAAGGAATAAAATATCTTGACCAGATGGTCCTGGTACGCCATTCCAATTTACACCACCATTTGTTGTTTTATACAGCCCTTGGAATACAGATAAAACTCCGCTTATTGCAAATCCTGTTTCTTCATTTACAAAAAAGACATCAGAAAAATTGTCGTTTATTATAAGTCGCTGCCAGTTCTCAAAACTGTTTTCTGTCTTATAAATTCGTAAGCTAGTACCTGCACTGTAACCAATGTTTTCTTCTTTTAAGAATTGCATTTCCCAGTCTCCCCCAACTGCATTCGATGTCCATTGTTGGCCACGGTTGGTTGTCTTAAACCCAATTGTGTTGTTCATTACTACATAGCCTGTATCTCTGTTTACATATTTAATATCATTAACCGGTTCAAAGGTTAATGGTCCGCCATTTATCCAGGTAAATCCGCCATCATTGCTGTAAATGTTTTTTCCCCTGTAACTTGTTCCTCCAAAACCAGCTGCTGCTATGTGCAAGCTATCTATTATATCTACAATGTATAAGGCCTGGTTATCCCCGGCTTGTATGATTTCCCAATCAGCACCACCATTTGCTGTTCTTAACACTTTTCCATCTGCAGAAATAAAACCATAGCTATCATTTAAAAATTCCACAGCCCATAAATTTCCTGTGTAACCTGGTGTGTTTACTATTTGCCAGCTTTCACCAGCATCAGTAGTATTAAGAAGTGTTGTTGCACCGCAAGCCCAGCCTAAAGTATCGTTTACAATTTCCAAACCCCAAAGATCACCTGTTACTCCGCTTGTTACTTGTGTAAAAGTTTCACCGCCATCAATAGAGCGCTGTATCAACCCATCATATCCGCTTGCTATAACTATATTGCCGTTATAGCTTCTTACTTTAAGTATCGGTGTTGTTGTATTTGTTTGGCTTACTGTCCAATCTTGTCCGCCGTTGGTTGTTTTTATCAATGCACCAAGATCACCACAAGCCCAGCCTGTATCTTTGTTTACAAAATGTACACCTATGTAATCAACTCTTGGCACTTTGGGATTTAACTCTGTCCATATTCCAGTGCTTTCAAGCGGAAATAAACTTCGCTTTACTTCGTTTAAATCTTTACCAAAATATTTCGGCTCATAGCTTTGTTGGTTTTCATTTGGTTCTATTGTTCTGCGGTATTGTACGCGTTTTGTTGTATCAGCATTGTGGTTGTTATCCGCATTTAAATTAAAGCCGTTATAATTTTGAGCGAATAAGTTGTGTGCAGGTGAAATTAAGAATAGAAATAGAATGAAGAACTGATTTTTACTTGAGATGGATAAATTTAGAAAGTATAAATTTTGGTTTATAGTTTTCATAACATACAGCTCCTATGTTTTACTCTAACAAATATTACGCCTGTAATATAAAGCATAAAAAATATTAAAAACACAGTTAAGCAAAATTTGGCGGGAAAAATGTTTTTGTATTTAAGTAATAGTAACAGTAATGTAAAAATATCCCAGTCACTTTTTAAAAACATAAGTAGTAATGATAGCTAGATATGATATGAAACCCATAGGTTTGAAGATATGTTGGGACGTATACTTTAAAGATGGAAGCCATTAATAAAAAGCATCGAGAAATATTAATCAACTACTTCATTTACTACTTCAGTGAGAAACTAATATTTTTATTATAAGCTAAAACATTTAAATATAAGCAGTTAGCTGACCTTTATATTTTCAAATTTATTGTATTACTTTCTTACAAGCAGAGGGTCCGCGGTTCAAATCCGTGAACGCCCACTAAAATTTAGTCCCTCGTTTGAGGGATTTTTTATTTTATGATAGAATATTTTGTTTACATAATCTATTCCCAAAAATCCGATATTCACTACATCGGTCACACTAACAATCTTATCGATAGGATAAATCGACATAATCAAAACAGAAATAAATACACGAAAGGAAAAGGCCCCTGGGAATTAGTTATTTCTAAAAGTGTCAATTCAAAATCTGAAGCTTATCAGTTAGAACTAAAGTTAAAATCATTTAAGAATTCTGAATATGCAATCAAATATCTTTTTAGTTTGGTTCATAGCACTCCGATATAATCGGAGGGGTCCGCGGTTCAAATCCGTGAACGCCCACTAAAATTTAGTCCCTCGTTTGAGGGATTTTTTATTTCCTACCTATGCAATTACTACTTAAATATCCACCAGAGTGCTATAAGTACAATAACTAATAGAATTGAAAATCCAATATTTATACTTCTCCATTTATCTTTTACTATAGAAATATTTCTCGAATAAATCATTCCTTCAAGTTTATCAGCAGTAGGTTTTGCGGTTAAAAGACTAACAAGAACTAAAACAGATGAAGATATAATAAATAGAAATATTGCAAAGTGAAGGAAGTTTATTGATGCTACACTTTGCAAAAATGAATTTGATAATGGTTCAATTTTATTTTGAATTTCAATTACCAATCTAAAAGTACCGAACACTAATCCAGTTATTAATGAGGCAATAGCACCTTTACCATTTACACGTTTCCAAAATATCCCAAAGAGAAATATTGCAGCAATTGGCGGCGAGATATATGCCTGAACACTTTGCAGATACACATACATTCTATCATCGCTTAAAATACCGATAAATGGAATCCACAATAATCCTAATAAAACCATAGCTCCTGTTGCAATCCTTCCAAATGTAACAGTAGATTTTTCATCTGCATCAGGTTTTATTTTTTTATAAATATCAATTGTAAGCAGCGTTGAGGTTGAATTAAACATTGCACTAAGTGATGACATAAGTGCAGCTAATAATCCGGCAACAACTAATCCTTTTAATCCTGATGGAAGTAGATTTGTTACTAACCAAGCATAGGCTCTATCACCACTTACAGTGCCATCAGAAATATAGAATGCAATTATGCCAGGCAGAATAAGAATGAATACAGGTAATATTTTGAGAAACCCTGCAAGAATAGTTCCGCTTTGAGCATGAGATAAATTTTTTGCACTTAATACACGTTGAACAATATACTGATCTGTGCACCAATACCAGATTCCAATAATTGGCGCACCAAATATAATTCCCGTCCACGGAAAATCCGGATCACTTAATGGTTTAAACATACTCCAAAAATCAACCGGAGTATTTGCAACAAGGTTATCCCATCCACCAGCTTTATCCAAACCTATAAGTGTAAGCGCAATTGATCCGCCGATTAATATTATTGTTTGAACGAGATCAGTATAGATAACAGCCGAAAGTCCGCCCATCACAGTGTAGATTCCAGTTATTAAAACAATTACAACTGCAGCGGTAACCATATCCCATCCAACAACGGCATTAAGTAAAATTCCGCCTGCATAGAGTGCAATAGATATTTTTGTTAGTACATAACCGACAATTGATATTAGACTGAGGTAGTAACGTGATGCTGAATTGTATCTTTTCTCTACAAACTCAGGCATAGTAAACACACCTGATTTTAAATAGAACGGAGTGAACACCCAGCCAAGTAACAGCAAGATCAAACACGCAAGCCATTCAAAATGCCCAACTGCTAAACCGGATTTAGACCCTGTACCTGCAAGACCAATAAAATGTTCACTGGAAATATTTGTAGCGAATAAAGATGCACCAATTGCAATCCAGCCAATATTTCTACCTGCAAGAAAATATTCCACACTGTTTTTATTTTTATTGCGAAAGTAGAATCCTATAAATAGAACTATTGAGATGTAGGAGAGAATAATTATAATATCGATAGTACTAAGATTTGAAATCATATTTAGTTCCACTTAACTAAAGGTTGATTGACAAATGTGGTTTAAGTATAATTCATTAAAAACAATACGCGATAAAAATCACGAACTATTTAAGTATGGTCATTTTTTTTGTTTGGATATAATCATCGGCTTTTAATTGATAGAAATATATTCCTGAACTTAACCCTTGCCTGCCAGCAGGCGGGTTGTTCAGTGTAAATTGTACATTGTAGATTCCTGAGGGTTTATATTCATCCACCAATGTAGCCACTTCATTTCCTAAAACATCATAAACTTTTAATGTTTGCCAACTGCTTACCGGTGACTGCCAGCTGATAGTTGTGCTTGGATTAAATGGATTGGGATAATTCTGTTTAAGAGAAAACTCTGAAGGTGGTAATGATTGAGAATCTTCAATATTAGTTGGCTCTCCTATCATATTGTTATTCATCCAGTTTAAGCGAAACGCTATCCAATTTTTCAAATAAGAAATTTCCTGCTGATAAGTTTGTCCCACATAATAATTAGGCCAAACCCAAACACCAAGCACCGGCCATTTTTCAAAATTTCTTGTTTTTGATTCATCCAATAATGTTGTTAGTGAATCTACGTATCCAAATATTGTTTGTGTGTTAATCAGATTGGTTTTAACATTTTGCCAACGAGCATAGACTTGATTTCTAAATGCAGTATCATCAAATAATTTTCTCCACCAATTTGGTGTTAAAAAAGATTCGCCTGATGGCATATTTTGATAATCAGTTAGAAATTGCAGGTGCCATCCTGTTGTAACCCAGGCATCGTAGTAATCAGCATTTCCAAAGCCAAGATTAAAATCCCAGACAGGTCCTGCAAATATTTTAGGATTTCTGCTGTCTCTGTCTTTGTAAAGATAAGTACTCAATCTATATCCATCTACATTTTTTGCAACTTCATTAACAATTAGAAAATCAACAAACGAATCTGTATCCAAAAATTTTGGATAACCGGTTGCAGAATCAGAAATATTTGAACCCAGCGACATCATTGTTTCAAACTGGAAAATTTTATTATGGATATAATCTTTTTGCTGTTGAACAATCTCATCCGGTTTTGGGTAATGATATTGATAAAAGACGGAATATTGCGACTGAGGATAAGGCAGATAAGTTGAATACCAGCCGTCGTTGTTTTCACCATCTGTTTTATCAATTTTAATTATATATCCGCCCGTAAGAGCATCACCGGAAATATCTGGTGGTTCAAGTTTTTTAATATTTACACGATTAGCATCGCGCTTAACTTTTTCCAAAAGAACATATACACCAACATATTCATCATTTAACACAACTTCACAAAATTTTGAACGACTTGCATACCTGCCCATACTAGCAGCAATTTTGTAAGCAAGTACATCACGCATCAAGCTTTTATCGTTATAAGATGCAAATAAAATCCAATCACTTTCTTCAGGAAATCCAAGTAGAGACACATCAAGATCATTACCGGCAAGGTCCCGTGTTTCAACAGCATATTGCTTTTTAGGAAACCATTGAGATGTTGAACCACGAACTTCAATTCCGATTTTACCATTGTAATTATTGCAAGGATCTGTAAGATTATTTCTAACACCTTCACCATTGTAAATTACTCCCAT
>JBBQSH010000027.1:0-28845 GCA_038214015.1 Ignavibacteriales bacterium
ATTGAACAGATTTATAATGAATTTTCAGGCGGTATTATTGATCCAACAGCAGTTAGAGATTATTTAAAGTATGCATTTGATAATTGGACAATCAAACCACAGTATGTTCTGTTTTTTGGAAAAGGAACTTATGATTATAAAAATATTGAAAAATATGGTGATAACTTTGTTGTAACCTGGCAAACTGAAGAATCTTTAGCCTTATTAAATTCATATACAACAGACGACTTTTTTGGAAGAGTTTCAGGTAATGATAACACTGTGGATCTTGCTCTTGGTAGAATTACTTGTGCAAATCCTGGCGAAGCAAACGCAATGGTTAATAAAATTATTGATTATGAATTAAATCAAGAAAGAGGTGATTGGAGAAATCTAATAACTCTTATATCAGATGATGGATTAAAATCAGATGGTACTTATGAAGGTTACTTACATACCGCACCCTCAGAAAATTTAGTGAATAGTAATTTCCCTAAGTCGTTTAACTTTAATAAAATTTATAGTGCGGCTTATCCGGATGTTATTACAGGGCAGGGAAGAAGAAAACCTGATGTTAATAAAGCAATAATTGATGCAATAAATGAAGGTACTTTATTCCTAAATTATTTTGGTCATGGTAGTCCTGAGCTTTGGGCGCACGAAGTTATTTTTGAAAAGAGTGTGGTTTTGCCACAACTACAAAATGATAAGTATTTCTTCTTGGGTGCTGCAACCTGTGATTTTGGATATTTTGATATTCCAAATTATCAAAGTGCTGCGGAAGCAATTATGTTCCTACCAAATAGTGGCGCCATTGCAAGTTTTACAGCTTCAAGATTAGTATTTGCAGGATCAAACGAAGCATTGATGTATAGATTTGTTACCAACTTATTTAATTCTGGTAAGGACACTTTAAATCTTGGTATTCCAATTGGTAAAGCTGCATTAATCTCCAAGACTACTCAAGTTAATGATCAAAAGTATAATATTTTTGGTGACCCAACATTAAGACTACTTGTACCCCAATATGTTGCTGCTATTGATTCTATTAATGGACAGGATTTAACAGCTAATGTTCAGATAAAAGCATTAAGCAGAACTAAAATTGATGGAACTGTGCTTAAACCAGATAACACTCCCTGGACAGATTTTAACGGTGAAGGTTTCTTGACCATTTATGATTCTGAAAGAAGAGTTCTCTTATCGGCTATTGGCAACTATCCAGTAAATATGCCGGGCGGATTAATATTTAACGGAAGAGTATCAATTAATAATGGTAAGTTTTCAGAAAATTTTATCGTACCAAAAGATATTTCTTATGAAAATAAAAACGGAAAAGTAATTTTTTATTTCTTAGATAATTCTGTTGATGGGATTGGCTATACAAATAAAATTATTGTGGGTGGTACAGATAGCTCGATAGCTAATGATGGTAAAGGTCCTGATATAGAAATATATTTTGATGATGTTGCCTATAACAATGGATATCTTGTTAATCAAAATCCTAATTTAATAGTTAAACTTTCTGATGAAACAGGATTGAATACAACGGGCACCGGTATTGGGCATAAATTAGAAGGTGTATTAAATCAGCAGCTAAATAACCCCATTGATTTTACAAATCATTTTACCGGTGATTTAGATGCCGGCGGCAGAACAGGTGCTATCAATTATAAGTTTTCATCTCTGGGAAATGGAGATTATGAGTTACTTGTAAAAGCCTGGGATGTTTTTAATAATTTTTCTGAAGAGAATACTTTCTTTTCTGTGGTTGATGGAAGTGACCTCGAAATTAGGGATTTATATAATTATCCAAATCCATTTAGAGATAATACTCAATTTACTTTTCAGCAAAATTTAAGTCAGCCAATTGATGTGAAAATTAAAATCTATACAATAGCAGGCCGATTGATTAAAGAAATTGAGAAAAATAATCTTAATGAAAGATTTGCAGTTATCGATTGGGATGGAAGGGATGCTGATGGAGATCAGTTGGCTAACGGAACTTATCTCTACAAAGTAATTGTAAAATCTGTTGATGGGGAGTTTAGTAAAAGTGTACTTGGTAAGCTTGCGGTGATCAAATAATCCGCTACAAAAAAATGTGTTTTATATAGGTGTTATTAGTTATATTTAATGTTCAATATCGATTAGAATTTTTTAATTATCTTATTTATCTCGGAGGATAAAAAATGAAAATAGTTCTCAGATTAATGATGATCAGCATGCTGTTTGGGGTATTTGCCAACGTATCGTATGCACAAGGTGAAGCTGCTGTTCCATTCTTATTGCTTGCCCCGGATTCTCGTGCCGGTGGTATTGGTGAATCAGGTTCCGGATTGGCAGATAACTCTGCTGCAATATTCTGGAATCCTGCAGGTATCGCATTTCTTTCAGGAACTGAAGTTAGTATTACGCATAGTAACTGGCTTCCACAGTTTAACCTGGATTTATTCTACGACTACCTTACCTATAGACAATATATTGAAGATATTAGCGGAAGTATTACAGCTAGTATCACATATATGAATTTTGGTGAGTTCGTTAGAACCGCCGAAGATAGTCCGGATCCAATTGGAACTTTTAGATCGTTTGATGCGGCGCTTACATTGGGTTACGCTACAAAACTATCTAATGATTGGGGACTCGGATTTAATTTTAGAATTATTCATAGTCGTCTATCCGATCAAAGTGTTGGTGAGGAACAAGGAAGCGGCGTTGCAACATCAGTAAGTTTTGATATTGCTTCGATGTGGCGACCTGAAAAATTTGTTCTTCCTTTAATTGATGAAGACATTGGCGGCAAATTTAGTCTTGGATTTAACTTAAGCAATCTTGGGCCAAAAATTTATTACATAGATAAAGCACAGGCAGATCCAATTCCAACAAACTTTAGATTAGGTTTTGCTTACAAAGTAATTGATGATGAGTTCAATAGTCTGATTTACACATTAGATTTTAGCAAGCTTTTAGTCAGCAGAGATACCACTGGATCTGATGAATTCTACGAAGCGATTTTTTCTGCCTGGGGAGATGAATCTTTCAGCAACGAAATGCGAGATGTAGTTACTTCTATGGGTCTTGAATATTGGTATGGAACGCCTGGCGATTTTCTGTTCGCACTCCGTGCAGGATTTTTCTATGAAGATCCGGGCTATGGTAATAGAAAATTTGCAACCTTTGGCGCAGGTATTCGATATGATATTTATGGTTTTGATTTTAGTTACATAACTACTTCTGTATTTGAAGGTGGTGAAAACCATCCGCTTTCTGACACACTTAGATTTACAGTTCTTATTGGATGGGGTGCTGTTCCGGAATCAACAAGAGGATTACCAAGGGGAATCTAATTTCTTATGCTAAAAAATGTTCTAACTCTCGCAATCAGTTTAATAACCTTGGGCAGTTTATCTGCCCAAAGTTTTATTGGAAAAATTAATCCAAGTCCAAACACTCTAGTTTCAGCACTCGCGGATGATACTGTTAAAATTTTAGCAGTCATGGTCAACTTTCAGGAAGACCGTGATGGTGCAACATTTGGAAATGGAAAGTTCGGTTCGATTTATTCCCAAAACTATGGTAATGATATTTTAGATCCATTACCGCACGATAGAGATTATTTTGAATCGCACTTAACATTTGTTAAAAATTATTTCCAAAAAGTTTCTAACGGAAAAGTTGATGTTCAGTTTACAATTTTACCCGATACTTTTTCTGTTACAAAAACCATGAGAAATTATTCACCGACTCCCGGTTCTGATGACTTTACTCCAATGGGACAATTTGCTGAAGAAGTTTGGACAAAAGCAGATGAGATGTATCCAGGCTTAGCTTTTTCTGATTATAATCTTTTTGTGATTTTTCATGCCGGTGTAGGAAGAGATATTTCTCTACCCGGAAGTTTGGGTAACGAAAGAGATTTGCCATCAGTTTATCTTGGTGAAAATTCATTAAAAAATATTTTTGGAACTTCATTCGATGGATTCTCAGTTCAAAACGGTACTTTCAAAATTACAAATAGCATGATCATTCCTGAGACAGAAAGCAGAGAATTAGAAACTATTACCGGAAAGTTTTTATTTGAAATAACTATAAATGGGTTAATTGCTGCAAGTGTTGCAAGTCATCTTGGTCTGCCGGATTTATTTGATACAAATACTGGTCTAAGTGCGATTGGAAGATTTGGTTTAATGGATGGTCAATCAATCTTTGCATACAATGGATGTTTTCCGTCAGAACCATCTGCCTGGGAAAAAATTTATCTTGGCTGGGCTGATGCAGTGGAGATCTCTCCAGGAATTTATGATGTTAGTGTTGTATCCAAACTGGCAGCTACTTTAGCTGATACTGTTATTCTAAAAGTACCGATCAATTCTTCAGAATATTATTTGATAGAAAACAGACAAAGAGATGTTTTGGATGATGGTTCGAAGGTAACAATCAAATCCAACGGAAATATCTTTACAAAAAATTTCACTAAAGACACAACAGGATTTTACAGCTATGATACAGATTCACTATCCGGTGTTGTTCTTGATGTTGATGAATTTGATTGGGCTTTACCCGGCAATGGAATAGTTGTCTGGCACATTGATGAAAATGTAATAAACGAAAAATTAGCCGAGAATAAAATAAACACAGATAAAACAAGACGCGGTGTTGACGTTGAAGAGGCGGATGGTGTGCAGGATATTGGTGAAACATTTATAACGATTTTTGGCGATCAAGTTATTGGAGAAGGCACTGAACAGGATTTTTGGTATGCTGACAACGAAGCTGAATTGTTTAAAAATATTTTTTCTAAAGATTCACGTCCAGATACTAAAACAAATACCGGTGCCAATAGTTTAATTACGATTAAAGATTTTCCCTCCATATCAAACAGAATGTCTTTTAAGATTGAGTATGGTGATTCTATAATTAAACCTTTGTTTCGAAAGAATTTTGAAAATTCAAATGTAACTAAGTTAACAGTTCTAGAAGACGGCGTTTCAGTTAAATTTGCGTTTGCTAACGGATCCGATCTTTTAGTTACAGATGGAATTAATATAATCAGTACTCTGCCTGATTTTCATGGTGGCTATAAAATTGCTTCCGCAAAAATTGGAGATAAAATAATAGCGATAGGTAATAGATTTAATAGAATTAATTATTGGATCAGTGAAAATTCACAAATAACCAGTGGTAGTCTTGAAATTCAGTATGCGGCTTCAACTTCACCCGTAATCAGAAAGACACTAACTGAAAGCTTTGAGTTAATTATTGGCACAACGGCTGGTATAATTTTAGTTTATGATCTTGAATCAATAATATCAGGTAATACTGCAATTAAGGATTCTATTTTAGTTGAACCAACCTATTCGATCCTTAAGATTTCGGCATCCAGTTCATCAATGAGTGCAATTACAACTTCAAACGCAAATCAAACAGAATGTTATTTCTTTTCAATTGATGGAACGAAAATAAGAATTTTTAATGAAAGCCTGGTTGATCTTGCAACAACAATTGACAGTAAAGGTACTCTTACTTCTGTAGTTTTATCTGATCTTGGAAATATTTATGTGATATCCAATGGTGTGATCCAATCTTCTTTTAAAATAAAGACAAATTTACAGACAAACTCATTTTCACTTGCTGATATAAAACAGGATGGTGAAAATTATATAGTTTTTAATAATGGTTCAGAACTAGAAGCATACAATATTTCAGGAGCACTAGCAGATAATTATCCAGTAAATAAAAACTCGATTTCAGAGTTAAGACAGACTCCACTTGCAGTTGATTTTGAGGGCGATACAAAATCAGATATAATTAGCTCTGATTCTGATGGTAATGTTTATGCATTTGATGGTGGCACCGGAAAAATGATTAATGGTTTCCCAATTTCTTTTGGTAATCAATTAATTTCCAACTCTGTGATATTTAATTATAAAGGCCAAACAGCTTTTGGTGGATTTAATGAAGATCAGTACTTTGTTGCGTGGTTAATTTCATCGGTTAATAATACTTCCGGTTGGTTAGAAGAAAATGGAAATAGAGGAAATACTTCATTTCTTTCTGCGGCTGAAAACTTAAATACAATAAACGAATTCTTCCCAACTTCACGAGCATATAATTATCCAAATCCTGTTTACGACGGAGAAACTGCGATTAGATATTTTGTTGGTGAGGATTCTAAAATAAACATTAAGATATTTGATCTTGCTGGTGATTTTGTTGCTGAACTTAATGATGATGCTCAGGGAGGACTTGATAATGAAACCGTTTGGAATGTTAGCAATATCCAAAGTGGAGTTTATCTCGCAAGAATTGAAGCTAATGGTTCAAGCGGAAAATCAGAATCTGTTATTATTAAAATAGCTGTTGTTAAATAATTTCTTTTACTATCTCAATTTTATCTATTTATGAAATTATTATTCCCTTTATTTATCATCGTTTTCACTTCTAATATTTTTGCACAGTTTACTGAGTTCCATCCTGAACTGGATTGGTTTACCATAAAAGGTGAGCATGTAGAAGTTCACTTTCATGAAGGCGCAGAAAGAACCGCTCAAACAGTATTAAAAATTGCTGATGAAGTTTGGGATCCTATCTGCTCGTTATACGATTATGAACCTGATAAAGTTCATTACATCATAAAAGATATTGATGATTACTCAAATGGGGCCACATACTTTTTTGATAATAAAATTGAAATCTGGACTAGCGCTTTAGACTTTGATTTGCGCGGCGCACATAACTGGTTAAGAAATGTTATTTCCCACGAGTTTACTCACATGGTGCAAATACAATCTGCAATGAAATTAAACCGCAGCGTTCCTGCATTTTTTTTACAAGTATTAATGTATGAAGATGAAAGAAGACCTGATATACTTTATGGCTTTCCGAACGTTGTAATATCATATCCTCTTGCAACCGTAAATGTTCCTGCCTGGTTTGCCGAAGGCACAGCACAATATATGCGTAAAGAATTTGATTATGACAATTGGGATTCACATCGTGATATGATTTTACGTTCGTATGCTTTGGATAATAATATGTTGACATGGAATGAAATGGGTGTTTTTGGTAAAACAAGTTTGGGTAACGAATCTGTTTACAATTCCGGTTTTGCACTTACAAGCTATATAGCTCAAAAATACGGTGAAGACAAGCTGCGCGATATTACTAAATCGCTTGGTAAGTTTGGAACTTTTTCTATTGATGATGCATTTAAAAAAAATCTTGGAAAAGATGGTAATGAGATATATGATGACTGGAGTAGTTTTCTTAAAAATGATTACAAAAAAAGAACTGAACAAATTGCCTCAAATCTTGTAACAGGGGAACAAATAGTTAAAGATGGTTTTGGAAATTTCTATCCAATATTTTCTAAAGACGGAAAGAAAGTTTATTACATCTCAAACAAATCATCGGATTATTTTGGTCCTGCTGGAATCTATGAATATGATCTTGAAACCAAAAAAGAAAAAAATATTGTTGGAGGAGTGCGTTCAACATTTTCATTTATTCCCGGGCAGGATAAAATTATTTACGCAAAGATTTCTGACGACAATAAAAATTGGTATAATGTTCACGATCTCTTTGTTTATGATTTTACCACTAAAGATGACACTCGATTAACTCACAACTTAAGAGCAAATAACCCCTCAGTTTCAAACGATGGGAAGAAAATAGTTTTCTTATTTCAGAAGGATGGAACAACAAATCTTGGTTCGGTTAATATCGATGGCAAGAATTTTAAACGCTTAACTTTTTTTGAAAATGGAGAACAGGTTTACAACCCCAAATATTCACCGGATGATTCTTATATCATTTTTGATTATTCTTATGCTAATACAAGAGATATTGCAAAAGTTAACGCAGAAGGTGGTAATGTTCAATTTATCATAGCCACTGATAAGGATGAACGCAATCCAACCTTTGATAAAAAGGGGAATATGATTTATTCATCGGATGAAACCGGTGTTTATAATCTTTACTCTTACAATCTATTATCAAAAAGTAAAACTCAATTAACAAATGTGCTCGGTGGAGCATTTATGGCCAATGTTGATGAAAAAGGAGATATAGTATATGCGGGATACACATCAACAGGGTATAAAATATTTAAGATAGATAAACTAGAGCAGCAAAAAGTAATTGCCGGCAATAGTTATGTTCGTTTGATGAACCCTCCATTAGACACTGAGAAACCATTAGGTAATATTAATGATTACAATATCTCATCACTAAAAAATTATGATGATAAAGACATTGAAAAAGCAGACAAAAATAAATATACCGGTGCATTTTCAAGATTAACATTTTTTCCTTTTTTAAGATTTGATAATTATAACACTGGTAATACGCTTTGGGAAAAATTTAAACCAGGAGTCTTTGTTACAACTAGTGATATGCTTGATCGTTATTCTCTATTTGCAGGGGCTGCAGTTAACGCAAGATGGGAAAGAGATTTATTTTTAATTTTTGATTATCGAAATAAATTGCCACTACTATCATCTTTAGGATTACGTCCTGAATTATCGCTTGAACTTTACAGCATAAGCCGTAAAGCAAATGTTGATGTTTTTTTTGGGGAAAATATTGTTAACGGTAATAGTTCCTATGACGATACAGTTGCTACAGAAGTTACATATGATCTTTTTGAATTCGATTTTATTATTCGTCATAGACTTTTTACCAGAGATCAGAACCTTCAATTAAAATATTCAAACAGCAGTTATACTGCTGCGCTTGGTAGTTTTCAACTTCCTAACAACAATGGATTATATCCAACAACAAAGGATAATTATTTTAATGGAAATAATTTAGAAGCCAAATTCACATGGCATTCTATTTTACCCACAAAAGACGATGAGATAAATCCGGTTGGATTTGATATTAACTTTACGTACAACTACGAGTTCAGTGATTATAATGAAAAGGGCGAGTATGAAGTTGAAGATGGATTATTAATTCCCAAATACGGTAATTTTAATTTTAACAGATTAGAATTAAAAACCAGTCTTTTCCTTCCGGTTTTTGATTCTCACACTTTTAATACAACACTAAGACTGGGAAGTATTGTCGGTCCAACTGTTCCAGACTTTTTTGATTTTTATCTCGGCGGTTTAATCGGAATGAAGGCTTATCCATTTTATGCAATTAGCGGAAATGAAATTGCGTGGTTAAACTTTACGTACAGATTTCCTTTGTTTCGAAATATTGATACAAGAGCAGGGCATCTATACATAGATAAAATATTTCTTTCCTTTAATGCTGATGTTGGTAATGCCTGGAACGCAGATGCTACTACAATAGAAAGCTTTAAAAAAGGTGTGGGCGCAGAACTTAGAATTCAGCTAAGTTCTTATTATCTATTTCCAACAAGTTTATTCGTAAGTGCTTCTTATGGATTTGATGAATTTAAAAGAAATGTAAATAATGAAGTTGTTACTTACGGTAAGGAATGGAATTTATATGGCGGAATTCTTTTTGGTTTTGAGATATTGAACTTTAATAAATCTCCAAGATTTTGAGAAAAGGATATTCTAATGAAATCTATTAAGTTTTTAATCTTGATTACTTTTATAACATCAATTTCTTTTTCACAAACGAAAGATAAAATAACATTATCCGGCAATTTATCTGCAGATGCAAAAATAGTTTTTAATAATTATACGGAACCAGTTACCCCTCAGTTTATGTACTCTGCCGAAAACAAAAAATCTCCTATTCTAGCTGGAGTAATGTCTCTGTTAATTCCAGGATCTGGTGAAATTTATGCTGGTGAATATCTTAAAGCAGGAATTTTTCTTGCAATAGAAGCTGCAGTAGTAACTACGGCAATTGTTTACGATGGTAAAGGTGATGATAAAACCACAGAATTTCAGAATTATGCTGATGATTATACAAATCCTGATCATAACTGGAGCGTAGTAAAATATGCTGAATGGTTAAATCAATATGAAGGCGCAAGCATACCAATTAATTCTGATGAAAGTTTACCACCATGGGAAAGAGTTAATTGGGACGAAGTAAATGCCGCGGAATCAGGTTCTCATAAATTACCTCGTCACGGTGAACAACAGTACTATGAACTTATCGGAAAGTATCATCAATATTCCTCTGGCTGGAATGATTTTACTGGTGGAGGAAATAAGGATCAAATTTCACCTAATCTTATTTATTATTCCGGTATGCGTGGTGAGGCCAATGATTTTTATTCAGTTGCATCAACGGCAGTAATTGGGATTTATGTTAATCACTTTTTAAGTGCGCTTGATGCTGTTTGGTCGGCCGCTCAGTTTAATAAAGATCTTGCTATTAAAGTAAGATTGGAAAATATCCAATTAACTAACAGAACTGAGTTTTATCCTAAGATCTATTTTACTTATAGTTTTTAATCAGTTCATAATTTCTGAAACTTTATAACTATAGCTCTGTCATTCCCAGGAAAGTGGGAATCCATTACATTTTTAAGTTTTTAGATTCCCGTCTTCACGGGAATGACTCGTAATCTCTTTCATTCCCACACCATATTTCCGTATTTTTCCGATATGAAAATACCACTAATAGCAATTGTAGGCAGACCAAACGTGGGCAAATCAACGCTTTTTAACAGACTAATTGGCAAGCGAGAAGCGATTGTTGATGATCAAAGCGGAGTTACGCGCGATAGAAATTATGGAGAAGGTGATTGGAACGGAAAGAGATTTCGTTTGATTGATACAGGCGGATACGTACCTGAATCTTCCGATTTATTTGAAACTGCAATTCGTGAACAAGTTGAAGTTGCAATTGCAGAAGCAGATTCAATTATCTTTTTAGTAGATGTTAAAAACGGATTAAACCCAATTGATAAAACTATTGTTGACTTGCTCAGGCAATCAGGCAAAAAATATTTCTTAGTTGTAAATAAAGTTGATGCTCAGGTTCACGCAGCAGGTGCTGCCGAATTTTACTCGCTTGGGGTTGATATGGTTTATGACATTTCTGCTTTAAGCGGAAGACAAACAGGGGATCTGCTTGATGATATTACAAAAGATTTTCCTACCGATGATGTTATCGAAGAAGATAAAAGACTAAAGATTGCCATTGTTGGGAGACCAAATGTTGGTAAATCATCACTCACCAATGCTTTACTTGGCGAAGAGAGAAGTATTGTTACAGATATTCCGGGTACTACCCGTGATAGCCTTGATTCAGTTTTAAAATATTACGGTGAAGAAATAGTTTTGGTTGATACTGCAGGATTAAGAAAGAAAAAGAAAGTTGAAGAGAGCATCGAATTTTTTTCCACCCTAAGAACCTTTAAAGCCATCAGCGAAAGTGATGTTACCGTTCTTATGCTTGATGTTCAAACAGGATTTGAAAAGCAGGATCAGAAAATTATTGATGAAGTTGTACGCTGGAGAAAAGGATTAATTATCGCAATCAATAAATGGGATTTGATGGAAAAAGAAACCAACACAGCCCGCGATTATGAAAATGCTATCAAGGATAAATTAGGTTCTGTAGATTTTGCACCGGTTATTTTCACTTCAGCATTAACAAAACAAAGAATTTATAAACTGATTGATCTTTGCAAAAAAGTGCAGAGTGAAAGAACAAAAAAGATTCCAACTTCAGATTTAAATGATGCAATACTTCCTGAAATTGAAAAAAATCCACCGCCATCTTCTCCAACGGGAAAAGAAATTAGAATTAAATTTGTAAACCAGGTTGGTGATTTCTATCCAATTTTTCTTTTTTTTAGTAATTATCCAAGTTACATCCCAGATCATTACAGAAAATATTTGGAGAGAACAATTAGAAGAATATATGGATTCGAAGGTGTTCCAATAACTGTAAGTTTCAGACAAAAATAATCTAGCAAACTTTATGAATAAAAATTTTTTTCTGATAGAACATCCTATTATTAAACGTGATGTTACAATTTTAAGAGATCAAAATACAGATTCAGAAACTTTTCGTGCAGCACTGCAAAGAGTTTCTAATATTTTGGCTGTGGAGCTGTCTAAAGAATTTAGGTTAACCGAAACTGAAGTTTATACTCCGCTGGAAAAAACGCAAGGTGCAAAATTAACACATGATATAATTTTAGTCCCTGTTTTAAGAGCAGGATTAGGGATGGTAAATGGTTTTCTTCAGATCATTCCCGAAGCAAAAGTAGGACACATTGGTTTACAGAGAGACGAGGAAACACTAAAGCCTATTGAGTATTACTACAAAGTTCCAAAAAATCTCGAACTGGCAGAAGTGGTTATGCTTGATCCGATGCTTGCAACCGGCGGCAGTGCTTCTGAAGCTTTAAAATATTTGAAGAAGCGAGGTGCTGCAAAATTGGTTTTTGCTTGTCTTGTTGCGGCTCCAGAGGGTATTGATAAAATTAAATCTGAACATCCCGATGTAAAAATATTTGCTGCGGCTTTGGACCGCGAACTAAATAGCAAGGGCTATATTCTTCCCGGATTAGGTGATGCTGGTGATAGAACTTTCGGCACACTTTAATACTAAAATCCTTTTTTTATTTTTAATCCTGATTTTCTTTCCTAAGAATTTTGGACAAGTCTATCCTGATAATTCCGTTCATAGAATATTAAAAACCGGGATCAATTTAATTATTGATCAAAAGTATGATGAAGCGGAAAAACTTTTTGATCAGTTAGATAAAACAAGAAAAGATATTCCGCTTGGCAAAATTTATTTGGCCGCCGTTCATATCGCAAAAGCTTATGATTATGAGGAACCATACGACCACGAAATGATAACAAAGTATCTTGAAGGTGCTAAAAAGATTTCCGAAAGATTACTTAAAGCTGATGAAAAAAATATTTGGAATAATTATTTCTTTGCGCTAACAGAAGGTTACGTTGCTTATTACGATGCGCTTCGTGAAAGCTGGCTGCAGGCATTTTCCACTGGACTAAGTTCTGTGTCCTCATTTGAAGATTGTTTAGAAATTGATAATAAATTTTATGAATCCTACATTGCATTAGGCAGTTACAAATTTTGGAAAAGCAAAAAAACAGAATTTATTAATTGGCTTCCATTTATAGATGATGAAAAAGAACTTGGAATTAAATATTTACAAAATGCTATAATGTATTCCGGATATAATTCTCATCTGGCAATTCATTCTTTAATTTGGATTTATATTGAGCAGAAAAATTTTGAGGACGCAATTAAGGTTGCTCAACTTGCTCTTAAAAATCATCCTCAATCAAGAATATTTAAATGGGGATTAGCTAGGGCTTATGAAAATATTGATCCCATTAAATCGATATCATTGTACAAAGAAATTCTTAATTCGTATCCGAGCAGTCTTAAATCAAACAAGATTAATGAGGTCACACTTAAACATATTATTGCTCAGCAGTTAGTTGAAATTACTAAAGATGATGAAGCGCTAACGATTTGCAATGAAATTTTATCAATTAGAGGATACTCAAAATACGAACTGAATAAATTGAATGAACGACTTGATAGAGTCAGCAGTTTAAAACAAGATTTGGAAAAAAGATAATATATCACGAATAGTGTTTTACAGCCCCTTTAACTAATGATTAAAAAAAACTAAATTGACCTGGCATTAAAAAATGTATCATTCCAAGTAAAATAATGGCAATAGATAACCCGAAATATCAAAAAATGTTAGACAACTTGATAAAGATTTGTAGAAATAATCTTAAAGTTGTTGATGAAGCATTAGTTGCTAAAGCTTTTGAGTTAAGTATGGAAGCTCATAAGAATGATTTACGGGCTTCAGGTGAGCCGTATTTTACCCATCCTTATGAAGTAGCAATGATCGTTGCTGAGGAATTTCCTCTTGATGATGTTACGATTGTAACTGCATTGCTGCATGATGTTGTTGAGGATACTGAATACTCCATCGAGTTTATGAATCGAGAGTTTGGTAAAGAAGTTTCTGAGATAATTGATGGTGTTACAAAAATTAGCGGAATTTTTCGCGGACATGAAATTACTAAAGCAGAAAATTATCGTAAGCTTTTACTTTCGATGGTTAAAGATGTTCGTGTTATCCTGGTAAAGTTTGCAGATCGTTTGCACAACATGCGTACTTTGGAGTTTGTTAAACCGGATAAGCAAAGAAGAATCGCTCAGGAAACTTTAGAAATTTATGCTCCTTTTGCTCATCGATTTGGACTTGGAAAAGTTAAATGGGAGCTTGAAGATCTTGCATTTAAATATTTAAACAAAGAAGCGTATGAAGAGTTAGCTAAAAAACTGAAAGCGAAAAGAAAGGATAGAGAATCATATATAAAAAAATTTGCCGAACCGATAGTTAAAAAACTTGAAGAAGCTAATTTGAAAATTGAGTTGAGCGGAAGAGCCAAACACCTGTATAGTATTTACCGAAAGATGGTTAGACGAAACAAACCATTTGAAGAAATATATGATTTATTTGCAATAAGAATCATTCTGGATACTGAAAACAGAAATGAATGTTACACAACACTTGGAATAGTAAATCAAATTTACCTGCCTGTCCCTGATAGATTTAAAGACTACATCTCAATACCCAAAACAAACAATTATCAATCTATCCATACAACTGTTGTTGGACCATCAGGAAGATTAGTTGAAGTGCAAATTCGTACAAGACAAATGCACGAAGTTGCTGAGAAGGGAGTTGCGGCTCACTGGCGTTACAAAGAAAATAAAACTGCTACAGATAGTGAACTTGAAGCATGGGCAAATTGGATTCGTGATATTTTTGAAAATGCTTCACGAGATGATCAGAAAAAAGAATTGATGGAAAGTTTTAAATTAAATCTTTACCAGGATGAAATTTATGTTTTTACTCCTAAGGGAGATTTAAGAAGATTACCCGTTGGTTCAACTCCTGTTGATTTTGCTTTTGATATTCATAGTAAAGTTGGGTTCCATTGTATCGGTGCAAAAGTGGATGGTAAGATTGTCCCCTTGGATTCAAAACTGCACAGCGGTGATCAGGTTGAAATTATAAGCTCAAAAAATCAGCATCCAAATAAGAACTGGATAAAATTTGTTCAAACTCACAAAGCCAAAAATGAAATAAGAAAATGGCTTAATAAAGAAGAGCAAACAATAGTTGAAAGTGGAATAGAAATCTGGGAAAAGAAAATAAAGAAGATGAAACTTTCCTTTACACCGGATGACGTTTTAAAGATTGCGCACGCAAATAAATTTGATAACTCCAGACAGTTCTTTAAAGCAGTTGCACAAAGTAATATTAATATAGATGAAGTTCTCTCAGCGACTACTCAAAAAGATGACAAGGAATTTGAGAAAGAAATAGAGTTTCAGAAGTTTGCAAAAATTTCCAGGAATGAAATTGGCGAAATTTTGGTTGATGGAAAAAAATCTGGAATAATGTACACATATGCAAAATGTTGTAATCCTATCCCCGGTGATCCAGTAATTGGATACATAACTATTGGAGAAGGAATAAAAATCCATCGCAAATCTTGTGTTAATGTAATTTCACTTTCTTCAAAAGATTCCAGTAAGCTCGTAAGTGTTCAATGGCCAGAAGCCGAAAGTTCATTATTCGTAGCCGGAATATCAGTTCGTGGAAAAGATAGACCCGGAATTTTAAATGATATTTCACATTCTATTGTAACATATCGGAATACAAATATTAAATCGTTAAACATTAATAGCAGCGATTCTACATTTGAAGGAAGTGTTACTATTTATGTTAATAACCTTGATCATCTAAATAGAATTATCGAAAGATTAAAAAAAGTTTCAGGTGTTTTTTTAGTTGAAAGATTTGAAAGTAGTTAATGTCTGATATCAATGAAACAAGAATTATGGGAATTGATTTTGGGATTAAAAGAATTGGCATAGCTCTTTCTGATTCACTTAAAATGTTTGCTTATGCTCATAAAACAATACTCAACAATTCAAGCACTTTTTTGGAACTTGAAAAAATCGTTAAAGAAAAAAATGTTACAAAGTTTATTCTTGGGATACCAAATGAGGAAAGACAAAAAAAGGATTCCAAAACATCAGTTATTAATGATGTTAAAAAATTTAAAGAAAGTCTGGAAAAGAAGTTTGGTTTTGAGGTTGAACTTTGGGATGAAACTTACACTTCTGTCATAGCTCAGCAACAAACATTAGAATCTGTTAATAAAAAAGTAAAAAGGCAGAATAAAGATTTGTTGGATATGTACTCAGCAGCAATCATTTTGCAGGAGTATCTTGATTCCGGAAAACGAAATAACTGATCAGATTTAATTGACTTTGCTTAGCATACAAACTATTTTTTCCTATCAAAATCTGCATCGGGAGCAAATAAATGATTTATGAGTCGTTAGGCATTTTTGAAACGAGCAGTATGTCCTCATCATTAAGTGCCTTGGTTGGTATCAATAAAGAAAAGAATGTTGATATTTTAGGAAAACAAGTGTTGGGAGATGGAATTGTAACTCTTTTTATTAAAGGAGATTTGGGAGCAATTAAACGTGCTCTTGCCTTTGGAGCAGAGGAAATTGCTTTAACAAATGAATTTCGCAGTTCACATGTAATTCCACTTCCGCATAATAACTTACTTCCTTTAATTGGATTAAAGAGAAAATAATTATGTCAAACTCAATTGGATTGATTGAATCAAAAGGAATTGTAGCTTTAATAGAAGCCGCAGATGTGATCCTTAAAAATTCTCCTGTTACAATTTTAGGAATTCATAAATTAGATAATGGATTGGTTTCACTGGCAGTTAGTGGTAACTTAGATTATGTTAGAGCTGCCATAGACAGTGGAGTGGAAGCAGGAAGAAAAGTTGGCGAGATTTATGCGTCTTCTGTTGTTGATAATCCGGGAAAAGAATTATTAGAAATATTTAGTGAACTATTTCCAGGCAATGAAATTTCCAGCCATATATCAGATGAAATTAATGCTGAAAAAATAAATTTTGTTGATAATACCAGCGACAGCAGAACCAATCTTTTTACAACTAGTATTAAGCAAGTGAAGACGGAATCTAAAAGAGAAAAATCAAAACCATTGCAGGTTACCAAGATTACTCCAATTCATAAAATTAAAAAGCTTAAAGATAAAACAGATCATCAGAGTAATTCTAAATTGGATGAATCGACAGAGATAAAAAATGAAGATGTTAAAAAAGTTGTTGATGAAAATGATATACATACAGAATCAACAAAACCATTAAGTACAATTGAAAGATTAAGATTAGAAGCACTTGGGGTAGAAAATAAAAAAAAGACATCCAAAAAGATCACTGTCCCCGCAAAGAAAATAACTGATGAAGTTAAAAACGATAATTTAAATTTTAGAAATAGTGATGCAGATTTTGAATTAATCAATCAGATGAATGTCCACAAGCTTCGTCATTATGCAAGAAAGTTTCCGGATTTTCCGATTAAAGGAAGAGAAATCTCCCGTGCAAATCGTGATGAGTTAGTTGAATGGTTTAAGTCTATTAAAAATAATTAAATATTAAAGTGAAGAATAAACTTAACATAATAATATTTTCGGCATTGTTTTCTGTTCTTATCTGGGGTTCAGTTACTTTATCAGAACAATTTTATTTGATAAGGAATTTTAAGATTAGAATAATAAATGAGCCTAATGGATATTCTTACGGATCTATCGATCCTGAAAATGTTTCTATAAAACTAAAGGCAAAAGGCTGGCAGTTGTTAACGCTTGGACTTGGACCTCAAAATGAATACTTAATTTCAGCTGAGAAAGATAGTGGCAAAATTACAGTAGATCCTTTTAATGAGATAGATGAGAATACCTGGTTAAGCGCAGGATTATCTATCTCTGAAATTAGCCCGAGACAAATATCTTTTTACATAGAAAAATTAAAATTTAAAAAACTTAAAATTGAAGCTGAGACAGATATTTCATACAATGATGGTTATGGATTAGCAACTCCAATTAAAGTTTATCCTGATTCAGTTCTTGTTGCCGGTCCATCAAGCGTTCTTGATAAGATTTCAACAATAAAAACTAAAATTGTAAAGCTATCATCCCTGGATAGCAAAATAAAAATAATCACTGATATTGAGGAACCAAAAGGCTTTCAGTTAGAACAAAAGAAGGCAGAATTAACATTTGATGTTCAAAGAATTGTTGAAAAAACATTTGAGAATGTAAAAGTAATTATAAATGGTATGCCTGAGGATCGTGATATTGTTTTTATTCCTAACACAATTAATTGCAGTTTAAGAGGCGGCATTAATATACTTGGCAAGATCAATCCTAATGAAATTAGCGCCTCAATTGATTATCGAGAAATTGTTTATGATACACTCGGAAGTGTGCAGCCAAAAATATCAATTCCTCAATACACCGAGTTAGTATTTACCAAACCTGTAAGGCTAAATTATATTGTTAAAAAATTCGAATAACTTTTAGCCGAAATAACAATTTTTAATAAAGGCAAGCTAGATTATGTTCATAACTTTTGAAGGTATAGATTTTTGTGGCAAATCCACACAAGTAGGATTGTTGAGAGATTATCTTTTAGAACAGAAAAAAAATGTTCATCTGATAAGAGAACCAGGCGGGACTGAAATTTCAGAAAAGATAAGAGAAATTCTTCTTGATAAAAAAAACAATGCAATGGTTATGGAAACAGAAATATTTTTGTTTTCTGCAAGCAGGGCACAGTTAGTAAGAGAGGTTATCAGACCTTATCTGCAAAAAGGTTACTACGTTATTTCTGATCGATTTCATGATTCTTCTACAGCCTATCAGGGATTTGGCAGAGGTTTATCTGTTGATGCTATACTAAATATTCATAATCTTGCCATCGGTGAAACTATTCCGGATATAACTTTTTTTATTGATATACCAAACGATATTGCAATGGCTCGAAAGAAAAATATTGCGCATTCTAATTTGGATAGAATTGAAGTTTCAGATAATACCTTTTATGAGCGGGTTAGAAAAGGATATCTTTATTTAGCAGGAAAAGAAAAACGGTTTAGAGTAATTGATGGCACACAAAATATTAAGCAGATAAATGAACAGATAATTAATGAAATCAAATCACTCGAAGGTGTTAAATAAATGAAGTCACGAAGAATAATATTAATCTCATCACTAACAATTATTGTGCTGTTAGCTTTTGGATTTGTTGCAAGTAAAAGCGATATCTACTTTGAAATAAGTAAAAATCTTGAACTTTTCGGCAAAGTATATAAAGAAATATCTTTTAATTATGTAGATGATATTGATCCGCAGGAGTTTATGCGTGCCGGTATAAAAGGTATGTTAAGTAAACTTGATCCTTATACAGTTTTTATCGATGAAAAAAATCAGGATGATATTGATCTATTAACCAATGGTAAATACGGCGGAGTTGGAATCTCAATTGGTGTTAGAAATGAAAAGGTTACAATACTTGAGGTGCTTGACGGCTATTCTGCTCAGAAGCAAGGAATTAGAATCGGTGATGTTGTAATTGGAATTGGTGACACAAAAGTTACCCCCAAAATTATTGATGAGATTTCATCCCTTGTAAAAGGCGAACCGGGTACACCTGTTCAGCTAAAAATTTTAAGATCAAGTGAAACAGATACGATGGAATTTAATCTTATCCGTGAAGAAGTAATTGTAAAAAATCTTGTCTTTGCAGATTTCTATCCTGAAAATTCCAATAATGTTTATCTAAAGTTATCAAATTTTAGCCGATCTGCTGGTGATGAGATCAGAAGTTCTTTAAAGAGATTGAAGGATAAAAAGGAAATTAAATCTATTGTCCTGGATTTAAGAGGAAACCCGGGCGGATTATTAGATGTTGCTGTGGATATTTGCGATAAATTTCTTAAAAAGGATTTATTGATAGTTTCAACTCGCGGTAAAGAATTAAGCAGTGAAAAAAAATATTTCGCAATAGAAGAACCCTTAGTTGGAAAAGAAAAACTAGTTGTTTTAATTAATGGAAGTAGTGCCTCAGCCTCTGAAATTGTTGCAGGTGCGATGCAGGATCATGACAGAGCTGTAATACTTGGAACGCAATCTTTTGGTAAAGGTCTAGTTCAGACAATTACCCCATTAAGTTTTAACACTTCTTTAAAGATTACTACTGCCAAATATTACACACCAAGCGGAAGGTGTATTCAGAAGATTGATTATTCAAAAGATAATCAGGTAATTCCTGATCCGGATTCACTGCAGCAAGATATATTCTCTACCGATAATAAAAGAGTGGTTTATAGCGCGGGTGGAATAACCCCTGACACAACTGTAAAAAATGGAATAGAAAGTGAGTTGTTGAAAGATCTTTTAGCAAAAGGCATCATTTTTAATTTTGCTGATAAGTATTATTATCAAAATGTCGATATCGACTTTAATAAAATCTCTAAGGATAAAATACTTTCAGAATTTAAAAAATATCTAGCGGATTTTGATTATAAGTATGAATCTGATGTTGAAAAAAGGATTAATGAAGTTGTAAAACATTTAAAAGAAAAAAACACCACTAAAGAATTAACTAAAACACTTGAGAAGTTAAATTCTGATATTAAGGAAGTTTTTGAAGTAGAATTTATTGAGAGTACTGAAGAGATTTTATCTGAATTAAGCATAGAACTTGCACATAGATATTTTGGGAACGATGGCGGCATTAAAGAAGGATTAAAGTATGATAAGCAGTTTAATACTGCATTAGCACTTTTTATGGATGAGGTAAATTATTCAAAACTATTAAGCAGTGTAAAATCCAATTAATTTTAATATCGGATTATAATTAATGATTAAATCTGTTTTACGGAAATCAAAAGCGTTTTACAGGATCAATCCAACATTTAACAGTTGTCCGTCTTGTAAAAGTTCCGGTACCTTAATGCACTCTCACAGCCGAAACATTAAAGAAAAACTTATTAGCAGGTCTTCATTTCATAAATATTATCGCTGTAAAAAATGTGGCTGGAGGGGATTATTAACTACCGTAAGAATTACCTCTGCATCATTTTTAGTGATTTTCCTTTATCTGCTTATGATTTTTGGTGCTGGGTTTATCACTTATCAAATTCTTAAAAGACTTTTATAGATTTTTCGTTAATTAAGATCGTTGTTAAATCAATCTTCAATATAATTTTATTGCTTGATCTCCTTATAGAACCCAAATTCTTAAAATATTTGTCTCACTCAACTATTGCATTTTATCAGTATAGTCGATTGAGA
This sequence comes from Ignavibacteriales bacterium, assembly GCA_038214015.1. GTDB lineage: Bacteria > Bacteroidota > Ignavibacteria > Ignavibacteriales > Ignavibacteriaceae > IGN3. The sequence goes on from JBBQSH010000027.1 coordinate 21,136, forward strand.
TATAAGATATGAAAATAAGAAAGAACTTATTTCTGATATTTATAAGATTCGTTTGATTTAAAAACATAAATCCATAATTTTGAACGTTCAAAAGATAAATTATTGATAATTATCAAATAGGGAAGTCCTACTTTTTTCCCTAAGAATCCGCGCATATTAAATCTAAATAATTGTTTTATATTTTATAGGATTTTTCCTGTATTATACTTATTTATAATTTTTTGCCCTAAATCTTTAAAGGGATATTGATGAAAAAATCTTTTCTGGATTATATTTTTAGAAACAGATTGCCTGTAATAGTTTTTGTAGCAGTAGCATCATTTGCACTTACATATTATGTCTCAAGAGCAGAAAGAGATGGAGTTGGTTATACACCGGATCAGCCAATTGCTTATTCTCACAAACTTCACGCAGGGGATATGAAAATCGATTGTCAGTACTGCCATGTTGGTGTAGAAAAATCCAGGCATGCAATGGTACCCGCTGTTGCAACTTGTATGAATTGCCACACGGTTGCTCGGAAAGATAGACCTGAAATAATAAAACTTACAGAATACTATCGTGATGGCAAACCTTTAAAGTGGAAGCGAATTCATAAAGTTCCGGACTATGCTTACTTCAATCATTCCGTTCACGTAAATAAAGGAATCGATTGTACTGCCTGTCATGGTGAAATAACTCAAATGGAAAAAGTTGGACAGATGAATTCATTTACCATGGGTAGTTGTTTGAACTGTCATAGAAATGCTCACGATAAATTACCTGAGTTACAAGATAAAATAAAAGCTGGACCGGAATATTGTTCTGCTTGTCATAGATAATGAAAAATTTAAAATCAATTAATTTAAAATTTTATGAATAGAAAAATTTTTTTTACCTCAATCTCTCTAGGCGCAGTTGGATTTGTAGTTTATAACTCATTTCCGATAAAATACTTTTCCCAAAAGACGGATAGTTTTAAGAATAAAATTGAAGTAAAAGTAAATCCTCTTGCAGTCAGCAGAAAAAAAGCAGGTGGTAAGAATGTCTGAGTTTAAAGCTGATCAAACAAATGCATCACAAAATCAAACACCTGATCCTAATTATTGGAGAAGTTTTGAAGCACTTCATAATGACCCTGATGTTATAGAAGCTAAAAATCATGAATTTAAAGAGGGCGTTACAGATGATTTTTCACCTTCAGGATTATCAGGTTTATCAAGAAGAAAATTTCTTGCTTTACTAGGTGCTTCTGCAGCTTTAGCAGGAACTGCCTGCACAGATTATCGTGATAAAGGTGAGATAGTACCTTACAATATTAAACCAGAAGAAATCACTGTTGGTAAACCAAATTATTATGCCTCAACTTGTACTTCTTGTGCAAACTCCTGTGGAATATTAATTAAAACGCGTGAAGGAAGACCAATCAAAGTTGATGGAAATCCAGATCATCCTGTTAATAAAGGTAAGATTTGTGCAAAAGGGCAGGCAAGCATATTAAATCTTTATGATCCTGAAAGATTAAAAAATCCATTAAAGCAAAGAGATGGTATTTTTAATTCACTTAATTGGAAGGATGCTGACACTGATATACTTGCTGCATTAACCTTTATTGGAAGTAAAGAAATTGTTATCGTAACACATACAGTTACATCACCTACTTCACTTAAAGTTCTTGAAGACTTTAAAGCAAAATTCCCTACAACTAAAATTTATTCTTATGAGTTGTTTAGTGATTCCGTGAAAAATTCTGCTTGGCGAAAAACTAATGGTTCAGGCAATTATCCATTAGTAAAGTGGAATGATGCAAAAGTAATTTTATCACTCGAATCAGATTTTCTTGGAACAGAAGGCAATAAAGTTGAGACGGCAAGACTGTTTGCTGAGGGTAGAAATGTAGATGCAAAATCTTTTAACAGACTATACACGGTTGATAGCAGCCTAACAATAACAGGAATAAATGCAGATTATAGATTACGATTAAGACCTGAAGCACAGTATGAATTTGTAATGAGTTTGATGAACGAACTGGGTAACAAAGGTGCGCTTAATATTTCTGTAAATACTGCGGGATTTTCTCTAAACTCATTTGCTACAAAATATAATCTAAAAAAAGAAGTTCTTAATCATTTAGTTTCTGATTTAGCATCTAACAAAGGTAAAGCAATTATAGATGCGGGAAATTCCTTACCGGAAAATGTTCATATAGCAGTTAACTTGTTAAACGCAGCGCTTAGTAATTCGGCAATGTTCAGAACTGATTCCGCGTTAAGTACTTTAGTAAATAATTCATCATTTCAGGATCTGGAATTACTTGTTCAGAATATGCAATCCGGTAATGTTGAAGTTGTAATCCATTTAGATAGCAATCCTGTTTATCATTTTGCAGAAGATCTTGGTTATAAAGATGCGCTTGGTAAAGTTGGATTGGTTGTTAGTCTTTCTGAAAGAGAAAATGAAACTACTAATTTAAGTAACTATGTTTTACCGATTAATCATAACTTTGAAAGTTGGGGTGATGCAAAAGCACGCACAGGAATTATTTCTTTGCAGCAGCCTGTTATTGCACCAATTAACGATACAAGACAAAAAGAAGCTATTCTTTTAACCTGGATTAGTGGCATTGCTGATACTTTTACTGAGAAACTTTATCACGATTTTCTAATGAGAAATTGGGAAGCAGCAATATATCCAACATTAAATTCTAAATTAGATTTTAATAGATTCTGGCTTGGTGCTTTGCATGATGGAATTGTTTTGGTTAATGAAACTGTACCATCACCAACTTTATCAGCTGGTACGGCAGGACTTTTAAGCGGCGGTGTTTCATCTGTAAATGGATATACAGTTGTTATCAAAGAAAATTATTCCCTTGCAGATGGAAGATTTGCACATAACGGCTGGCTTCAGGAATTACCACATCCTATCTCCAAAATTACGTGGGATAATTATGCCGCTGTTTCAGAAAAAACTTGTAAGGATTTAGGATTAAAAAATAATGATGTAGTTGAGATTGCAATTGGTGATCGTAAACTTTCACTTCCGGTTTTTATGCAAGCCGGTTCTGCTGATGAAGTTATTACCATTGAATCAGGTTATGGAAAAAGTTATTCGGGCACAGTTGCAAGCAGAGTTGGATTCAATGTAAATAGTTTACTATCCAAAGTTTCAAATTATTCCAGTTGGATATACTCAGGTGCTTCAATTAGTAAAACCGGTGATACTTATGAATTAGCTTCATCTCAAGAACATCACGCTTTTGATGATGCTAAAACTCAGGACTTACACAAATCAAGAAATATAATTCAGGAAGCTACCGTTTCAGGCTATGTTAAAAATCCTCACATCATTAAAGAAAAACATCACGGTGAGTTAATTAGCGTTTACGATCCTCATGCATATCCAGGTTTAAAATGGGGCATGTCAATCGACCTAAATAGATGTACTGGTTGTGGTGATTGTGTTGTTGCTTGTAATGTTGAGAATAATATTCCCGTTGTTGGAAAAGATCAGGTTCTTAAGAGCAGGGAAATGCAATGGCTAAGAATAGATAGATATTATTCCGGATCTCCTGATGAGCCAAGTGTAAGTCTCCAACCAATGCTTTGTCAGCATTGTGATCAGGCACCATGCGAAAATGTTTGTCCGGTTGTGGCCACTACTCACAGCCCTGATGGATTGAATCAGATGGTTTATAATCGCTGTGTAGGTACAAGATATTGTTCAAACAACTGTCCTTATAAAGTTAGACGATTTAACTTCTTTAACTTCAGAGATCATTTCAGAGACAGCTATCAGGAAAGCCCAATACTTGCATTAATGCACAACCCAGAAGTTACTGTAAGATCACGCGGTGTTATGGAAAAGTGTACATTCTGTGTTCAAAGAATTTCGGAAGCAAGGGCGGATGCAACACATGATAAACGCATATTGAAGGGTAGTGATGTTACAACTGCTTGTCAGGATTCTTGTGGAACAAACGCAATACAGTTTGGTGATATAAACGATAAAGAATCAGAATTTTATAAATATAGAAATCACGAGCTTGGTTATTATGTACTTGAGGAATTGAATATTCATCCTAATGTTACATATATAGCTAAACTCAGAAATATCCACTCGGAGGAAGTATAGTGAATATCGATTACTCCCAAGAGGTGCCCACTGTAGCCGGAAGGTTAACACCTGCTCAGATTGAAGAGCTTGTTGCAAAACCTATGGAGACAAAGCCGAATAAAAAATATTTTATTGCACTTTCTATTTCAGTTTCGTTATTGCTTATTGGAGCTACCTTTCTTGCTTTCAGTCTTTATTACGGAACAGGACTTTGGGGAAATAACCAACCTGTTGGCTGGGCTTTTCCAATTGTAAACTTTGTGTTTTGGGTTGGTATTGGTCACGCTGGAACTTTGATATCTGCAATTTTATTTTTGTTAAGACAAAAGTGGCGTACCGGTATTGCGAGATTTGCTGAGGCTATGACAATTTTTGCAGTAATGTGTGCTGGAATATTTCCAATAATTCACACAGGTCGTCCCTGGTTAGCAGGGTACTTAACACCTTATCCAAATCAACATAGTCTTTGGGTTAATTTTACATCCCCACTTGTGTGGGATGTTTTTGCAGTTTCAACTTACTTTACAGTTTCATTTGTTTTCTGGTATGTTGGATTGATTCCTGATTTTGCTACTCTGAGAGATAGAACAGCATCAAAACTAAAGAAAACAATTTATTCTGTTTTCTCACTCGGTTGGAGACACTCAAACAGACATTGGACACATTACGAAAAATCTTATATACTTCTTGCTGGATTTGCAACTCCGTTAGTTCTTTCAGTTCATACAATTGTAAGTTTTGATTTTGCTGTTTCAATTATTCCCGGATGGCACACAACAATTTTTCCACCTTATTTTGTAGCAGGTGCAATCTTTTCAGGATTTGCTATGGTTGTGACAGTTCTTGTATTTGTAAGAAAAATTTTCGATCTGCAGCATATCATAACATTAGATCATCTTGAAAAGATGAATAAAGTAATCTTGCTTACCGGAATGATGGTCGGTTATGCTTATGCAATGGAATTTTTTATTGCATGGTACAGCGGAGTGCAAGCTGAACAGTTTGTATTCATAAACAGAGCTTTTGGACCTTACGCCTGGGCTTACTGGATAATGGTTAGCTGCAACGTAATATTCCCCCAATTTTTCTGGTTCAAAAAAATCAGAAGATCTATTCCTATAATGATGGTGATTGTTATCTTAGTAAATGTTGGAATGTGGTTTGAAAGATTTGTTATTGTAGTTACATCACTAAGCAGAGATTTCTTACCTTCGAGTTGGGCATATTACAAACCAACTATAGTTGATTTTGGAATATTGCTCGGGAGCTTCGGATTATTTTTTACATTGGTTATTCTTTTTACTAAATCTCTCCCTGTAGTTTCAATTTCTGAAGTTAAAGCTTCTGCAGATGGCGCACAGCCAACTCATCATGGAGGTGCTGATCATGAATAGTGATAAAAAAATATTTGGAATTGCGGCAACCTTCAAAACTCCTGATGAAATTATTAATGCAGCTAAAAAAGTTACAAGCTCAGGTTTTGTAGAGTTTGATGTAAACACGCCATATCCAGTTCACGGTATGGATAAAGCAATGAAAATAAAACCATCAAAGCTGGGTTTTGTTACTCTTGTTACGGGTTTATCCGGTGCAGCCATAGCTTTACTTTTTATGTATTGGACTATGTCAGTTGATTATCCGCTTGTAATTGGCGGTAAACCATTTTTTGCTTTACCAGCATTTATACCGGTTACATTTGAGCTTACAGTTTTGCTCGCAACAGTATCAACAGTTATTGCAATGATAGCTTTGTTCTTTAGACTGCCGGATAACAAACATCCACTGCACGACACAGAATATATGAAAAGTGTTTCTGCTGATAAGTATGGAATTGTTATTGAATCAACCGACGCAAAGTTTGATGAAGCAGCAGTTACAGATTTTCTGAAAAAACTAAATCCAATAAAGATTGAAGTTATTTATTATCCTGAGGAAGAGACCTATCCAATATTTCAGCCAAAGTTTATTATGCTTCTCGTAGTTATTGCAGTAGTTGTATCGGGTGGCACTTATTTAATGTTAAATAAGCTAATGTATATCACACCATTTAACTGGATGATGGAGCAGGATAAACTAAACCCCCAGCATAGCAGTGAACTTTTTTCTGATGGCTATGGGATGAGGACCCCTGTTGAAGGAACTGTAGCAAAAGGATTTATACCTTATCCATATATGGGGCAGACAAATCCAACTGAAGTTTTATCAAATCCATTTTTACCGACAAAAGAAAATATCGAACTCGGTAAAGGAAAATATTTTACCTATTGCTCGCCTTGCCACGGGGATTTTGCCGATGGTGACAGCAGACTTAGAGGACAATTCCCAAATCCGCCAACGTTGCATTCTAATCGTGGAAGAGAGTTTAGTGATGGCATGATATATCACATTATCACTAACGGACAAAACGTAATGCCGTCTTATGCTTCACAAATTACACGTGAAGAAAGATGGGCTATCGTAAACTACGTTAGAGTTTTACAGCGAGCTAAAAATGCAAGCGACTCTGATTTAATTGAGATGAATAAGGAGACCGGTAGCAATGTCACAAAATGATTTTCATTATCAGAAAAAAGATTTACCCGCCGGTTTATCAAAGATAGGATTGATACTTTTTGTTGTTGGTTCTGTTCTGTCTTTACTTGCTTTTTTTGTTGATCAGGAAAGAGCAGTGTTTAATTATCTTGTTACTTACATGATGATTGTTAGTATCGGATTGGGTTCCTTGTTTCTTATTGCTTTAGAATACATTGCTGGTGCCGATTGGAGTACTCCGATTAGAAGAATACCGGAATTTTTTGCTGGAGTTTTACCGGTTCTGTTTATTCTTGTAATTCCACTGTTAGTATTAAATCACGATCTTTTTCATTGGGCACATGAAGAAGCGGTTGCTGATGATAAAATTCTACAAGGCAAAGCACCTTATCTTAATGTTACATTTTTTGTGATAAGAACTTTCGTGTTTATTGCATTGTGGAGTTTGTTTTATTTTGTGATGACAAGAAATTCTCGTAAGCAGGATCAATCTAAAGATCAAAAACTTACTAAAAAGAATATAAGGCTTGCTGCTATTTTTATTCCAATCTTTGCATTAAGCCTAACATTTACAGCTATCGATTTTATGATGAGTCTTGAACCTCATTGGTTCTCTACAATTTTTGGAGTTTATTTCTTTTCGGGAATAGTTGTTGCCGCATTAGCAGCTATCACGTTTACAGTTGTAAAGTTAAAAGAAACAGGTTACTTTAGTCCTTGGATGAATGATGATCATCTTTTCAGTTTAGGTGCTTTGCTTTTTGCATTCATAAACTTTTGGGCATACATCGCTTTCTCTCAGTTTCTTTTGATTTGGTATGCTGATTTACCCGAAGAAACATTTTGGTTTTTAACAAGATGGAATGGCGGCTGGGTATATTTCTCTCTTGGTTTGATAATTATTCATTTTCTTGTTCCATACTTTGCTTTGTTAACGCAGCCATCAAAGATGAACCCAAAAAGATTGAAGTTTATTGCAGTTTGGTTACTCTTTGCTCATCTATTTGATTTGTTCTGGCTGATTATGCCAAATATGGGTTCAATGAAAAGCGGTTATGTTTTTAGCTGGATTGATTTAGTTTT
>JBBQSH010000028.1:0-27744 GCA_038214015.1 Ignavibacteriales bacterium
GGTTAACAATTCCAAATGATTTATTGAGACTTCAAGTTGTTCCTCCTTTACTCTTCTTAGGATAGAACAAATCCGTGCGTGTGCATATTGTAAATAGAAAACAGGATTTTCGTCCGACTGTTTTTTAGCAACTGAAAGATCAAAAATCATATGAGAATTTATATTTCGCATATTAAAGAAATAACGAACCACATCTTTTCCAACTTCATCATTCAATTCATCAAGAGTAATATAATTTGCTTTGCGAGTGGACATTTTAACCACTTCCCCACCATCCATAATAGTTACAAACTGATGAATCAAAACTTTGACTTTTGAAGAATCATAACCAATAGCTTTTAAACCTGCCATCACATCCGGAAAAGTTGCATTATGATCTGAACCAAACAAATCAACCAACAAATCATAACCACGATCTAATTTAACAGAATGATATGCAATATCAGGAAGTCGATATGTTGGCTCACCACTATTCTTAACAATTACTTTATCTTCAGTTTGTCCGAGTTCAGAAAGTTTTAACCAAACTGCTCCATCTTTTTCATAAGAAAGATTCTTCTCTTTAAAAACCCTCAGAAGCTCTTCAATCTTTCCATCTTCATACAGTGTATTTTCATTAAAAAATATTTTATGGCTTATGCCGAGATTCTTAAGAGATTTTTTTATATCAAAAAATATTTCCTGTTCTGCTGTGGCTTTAAATATAGATTCGGGATCCTCATCACGAAGTTTATCACCATACTTTTCAAACAACTGCTTTGCAATTTCCTTTATGTATTCTCCCTGATAATAATCTTCCGGAAAACTAACTGTTTCACCTAATGCTTCAAGATATCTGAGTTTAACAGAATCACCAAGAATTCGCATCTGCCTTCCGGCATTGTTAAAATAGTATTCACGATCTACATCATATCCAACCCACTCAAGAATATTTGCAATTGTATCTCCAACAACCGCATTTCTTCCGTGCCCAACGGTTAATGGTCCTGTTGGATTTGCAGAAACAAATTCAACATTAGCGCGTTTACCTTTGTATTTATTTGATTTACCAAAATTCTCTTTTTTATCAAGAATATCTTTGATGATTTTTGAAGTGTACTCGGGAGAAAAGAAAAAATTCATAAACCCGGGTCCCGCAATTTCTGTTTTTGAAATAACTGAACTATCAAGATTTAATGCATCAATAATTTCCTGCGCTACAACTCTGGGATTTTTCTTGAGGATTTTAGTTAGAAGCATCGCCGCGTTGCTTGATAAATCACCATGCTCAATTGATTTGGGGACATCAAAGGAAATTGAAATTTCTTTTAGTTGAGGGATTTTATTTTCAGCGTCTTTAAATGCGGAGTAGAGGTATTCTTTCAAATGATATCAACTTAAGTTTATTGAAAATTTATTTTGTAGTCTTTTTTCTTGTTGTTGTTTTTGCTGCCGTTTTAGAACTTATTTTACCCGATGTTTTAGCTTTTAGTTTAGCATCTTTTTTTCTTAATTCAGGATCCACAATTTCAATAGACGGAGCATCACCCCAGAGTTTTTCTATGTTATAAAATTCACGTGCTTCTTTTTTAAATACGTGTACAACAACATCAACATAATCCAGCAGGACCCAGCTAAGCGCCATATAGCCTTCTTTATGCCAGCATTTAATTCCTTCATCTCTCAAACTCTTATCAATTTCATCAGCGATAGCTTTAACCTGCGTATCAGAATCTGCAGAACATATCACAAAAAAATCTGAGAATGTAGTAAGGCTGCGTAAATCGATTATACGAACATTGTATCCTTTTTTATTAAAAATAAGATCAGCAATTTTTTCAGCAAATAATTTTGAATCCAATATTAACTCCCGCTTTTTTGAAAATAATTTTTATAGTCTTTTCCGATAACAATTGAAAGATCTAGAAAGTAACTTTTATTTTTTTCTGTAATGATAAATCTTTTATCAAGATTTAATGAATCAGCAACACGATTAGCAGTTTCAATTTTCCCTAACCGATCAATTATAAATGTATTTTCTATATCAAACGATCTGTAATTCCCAGTTTTAACAACATCAATACCTTTAGCTCTGAGAATATCCGTTAATCCATCACCAACACCAGTAACGCCGCATCCGTTTAGAACTTCTACCTGAATTAACTGCTGAACATTTTGTGGCTTTGCAGCTTCATCATTATCGAAGGTTATTATTCCAGTTTTATCCAAAAGAGAATAAAGTAGAAACACTGCGAAAACTGATAATATTATTGATGCAATAATAAAGAAAAGGTTTGTGTTTTTTTCTGAGTCAGGATTTTTTGAAATGTAATCTTCTGGATTTTCTTTTTCCTTCAACATAATTCCGTATTGTTAGTACATAAAGGAGTTAAAGCCGGAACTAAAATATCCATCATAAAATGAATTACCATAAAAGCCATTGTATCTGTTGTAGGGATCATAGAAATAATTAGGAACATTTCGGTATTGAATGGATATTGAAAAATCATCCCAAGGACGATAGTTAAATGCTGCGCGATTTATATAAACACCCTGAATTGAATTTTGAAAATCTTTTCCCAAAGAACTATACGGACTTGTAACAAAACTTGCATCCAATTGTACGTTCATATCATCCGAAAATTTATACATCATACTATTTGTATAAGTTGCCAAACTGGTTCCATAATTACCAAATGTGGAATATGACAATCCAATTGAATGATGCATACTAAAATTATCAGGATTTATAAAACCAAATAAAGAATTAGAAGAATTGTTCATTATTCCATCTTTGGGTTTTTCAGTTTCAAAAACTGGATCCTTGAACTGCCCAGAGACAGAAATTGACAATAAAACGAATAATGTTAATAAATGCTTTTTCATAATCTTCTTAAAATTTTCTTAACGATTTTATAGAAATATCAGCTTAATGTCAATGAATCAAGTTATACTTTTTACCTTACTCTCAAAATTTCCTAATTATCCTGATTAAATATAGGTAGAAACACCTTCAATCCTTAGGGTATTTTTTTAGATTGATCGATAAATCCTAAAACTTTTTGAAAATATATTTTAACAAATATCTAATTATCGTTTGACAAAGTAGATTTGATTTTTATATTTGCACAAGAATTATGAAACATTTCACAAGCACATACCAATCCTCAATAAACAACCAGAATATCTGGTGGTGGAATTTTATTATTTGATATGACTCAGTGAAGTGAATTAAAATATTTTTATTAAAACCCTTCTATAACTGAGAAGGGTTTTTTTTTGATTTATAAAACAGGATGAAAATGACATTTGAGCAGTTTAATCATTTAGCAAAAGATTACAACCTTGTGCCGGTTTATGAAATTATAACCGCAGATCTGCTAACTCCGGTAATGGCTTATTTGAAGATAAGACAAAGCGGTATGCAAAGTTTTTTATTGGAATCGGTTGAAGGATCACTAAACCTTGCAAGATATTCTTTTATCGGTGTTGATCCTGAAAAAACTATCAGGAACAAAAAGAAAAAGCTTTTTATAAGTGATGGCAAAAAAGAAATCACAAAAATATATTCCATATTTGATCAGCTGCGTGATGAAATAAAAGGAATTAAGCAAGCTAAGTTACCAGAGCTCCCATCATTTACAGGTGGAATTGTTGGCTTTCTTGGATACGAAAATATTTTGCTTATAGAAAATGTTTTGAAGTTTAATTATCCGGAATTAAACGAATTCGATTCTACGTTTGGCATTTATAAAACAATACTGGCTTTCGATCATTATAAACATCAAATAATTTTAATAACTAATGTTCATATTAAAGAAAATGGTGATGTTGAAACTGCTTTTAATTCGGCAAAGAATATTTTGAGCAACTTAAAATCTCTTTTGCTCAATTCAACTATCTCAACAAATAACTTTAAAATAAATGAGATGGTTAAAAATAATTTTGATAATGAAATATTTTATTCCCTGGTTAAACATGCAAAAACTGAAATTACAAATGGAGAGATTTTTCAGATTGTACTTTCAAAAAGATTCTCAGCCAAATTTGATGGCGACTTGTTTAATGTTTACAGAGCTCTGCGAATTATAAACCCATCACCATACATGTATTTTCTGGAGTTTGAAAACAACTCAACTATCATAGGAACTTCACCGGAAGATCTGGTACGAGTAAAAAATGGAAAAGCTCAGGTACTTCCTATCGCCGGAACTCGTAGAAGAGGTAAAAATGAAAGCGAAGATACCGAATTAGAAAATGATCTATTAAATGATCCCAAGGAATTAGCTGAGCATACTATGCTTGTTGATCTTGGTAGAAATGATCTTGGCAGAGTTTGTAAGTATGGTACGGTTAAAGTTACAGAGTTAATGAAAATCCAAAAGTACTCGCACGTTATGCATATTGTTTCTAAAGTTGAAGGAGAAATTGCCGATAATAAAGATTCTATAGACGCGTTAATGTCCTGCTTCCCTGCCGGCACCGTTACCGGAGCCCCTAAAATAAGGGCGATGCAGCTTATTGGTGATTTTGAAAATGAAGAGAGAAATGTTTACGCCGGTGCCGTTGGTTACCTGGATTTTTCTGGTGATCTTGATATGTGTATTGCAATACGAACTTTATTTTCCAAAGATGATTTAATTTATTGGCAATCCGGTGCGGGTATAGTTGCGGATAGCAGACCCGAACTTGAAGCGAAAGAAATAATTAATAAATCAGCGGTTATGGTTAACGCCTTAAAATATGCGGAGGATTTATGATGGTATTGGTGATTGATAATTATGATTCATTCACATACAATCTTGTTCAGATGATTGGAATTAATAATTGTAAACTTATTGTAAAAAGAAATGATGAAATAAATTTAATTGATATTAAAGAGATTAATCCTGACAAAATTTTAATTTCTCCTGGTCCAGGTAAACCAGAAGATTCAAAAGTTTCGCTCGAGATAATTAAACATCTTGGAAATAAAATTCCCATCTTGGGAGTTTGTCTTGGTCATCAGGCAATCGGCATTTGCTACAATGGTAATGTGATAAAGGCAAATAAACTTATGCATGGTAAAACTTCTAAAATTAATCATAATGGAAAATCAATTTTTAAAAACATTCCTCAAAACTTTGATGCGACAAGATATCATTCATTAATAATTGAGAAAGAATCACTGCCGGCTGAGCTGGAGATAACCGCAACTTCTGAAGATGGGACTATAATGGGCGTAAAACATAAAGAGTATCCAGTTGAAGGGATCCAATTTCATCCTGAATCCATACTGACAGGTGAAGGGAAAAATATTATCAATAATTGGTTAGCGTTATGATAAAGAACTATCTAAATAAAATACTTGAGAAAGAAAATCTTTCTTTGGATGAATCTTACGATGCAATGTTAAGAATTATGTCCGGTGATGTAAACAATATTTTACTATCTGCTTTTTTAGTTGCGTTAAAATCCAAAGGAGAAACTGCCGATGAAATTGCCGGGTTTGTTAGAGCAATGCGGGAAAAATCCATAAAGATAGCTGCTGATAATGCCATCGATGTTTGTGGAACAGGGGGAGATGGTTCCGGTACTTTTAATATCTCCACTGCAGTAGCATTTGTTGTGGCTGGTGCGGGAATAAAAGTGGCAAAGCATGGCAACAGATCAGTATCAAGTAATTCAGGCAGTGCAGACGTATTGAAAGAGTTAGGCGTATATATTGAAATGAAACCGCAGCAGGCAGAGGAAGTTCTAAATAAAATCGGAATAGTATTTTTATTTGCCCCTCTTTATCATCCTGCTATGAAGCATGCCTCCGAAACCAGAAAAGAACTTGGGACAAGAACTGTATTTAATATTATTGGTCCGCTAACAAATCCTGCAACTGTTAAGCGACAGATGATAGGTACATTTAACAATAGCACAGCAAAACTTCTTAGTGAGGCTTCGGAAAATCTTGAGTATGATAAAATAAAAATTATTTGCAATGCAAATAGATATGATGAAATTTTGCTCGATGATGAAACAAAAGTTTTTGAGTACAACGTACTTAATGGACAAACTGAATATGCATTGACAAATAGAGATTTTAATTATCCAACGGTTGATACCAAACATTTGCTCAGCAGTACTTCTAAAGAAAGTGCAAAAATGATTTTGGATCTGCTGCAAAATATTTCTGCCAATAGAACATTTCATACTGTTGCGGCAAACTCGGCATTGGCTCTAAAATGTGCCGGATATTCTGATTCACTTGAGGATTGTGTTTTTGCGGCTGAAGAATCTATAAAAAGTGGTGCTGCTTTTAATAAGCTTAAAGAATTAGCAGAGATTTCAAATAAATAAAATGAATATCCTAAGTGAAATATTAGAAACAAAAAAAGAAGAAGTTAAATCTCTCAAAAGAATATATTCTATCTCTTCATTCGAAGGAATGGAATTTTTTAACAATGTTAAGTATGGGTTTAAGAATATTCTTGGAACAAACAATCATCTTTCGTTGATTGCAGAGATCAAAAAGGCAAGCCCATCTAAAGGAGTTATAAGAAAAAATTTTAATCATTTAATGATTGCAGAAACTTATATGAAACACGGTGTTGAGGCAATTTCTGTGTTGACTGATGAAAAATATTTTGCAGGCAAAATTGAATATCTGCAGCAAATTGCTTCAATAAAGAACTTACCGTTGCTACGTAAAGATTTTATAGTTGATGAGTTCCAAATCTTTGAATCAAAAGCATTTGGTGCAGATTTAATTTTGTTGATTGCAGAAGCTTTAACAAAATCGCAGATCAAAGACTTCTCTCAAACAGCTTATGAAATTGGTCTTGAAGTTTTATTAGAAATTCACTCAGCAGAAGAAATAAATAAAATAGATTTAAATCTGAATCCAATAATCGGCATAAATAACAGAGATCTTAAAACATTTAAAGTTGATATAAACACAACATTACAATTAAAGCAAGTTCTTCCATCAGAAGTATTTGTGATTTCAGAAAGTGGAATAAATGACAAAACAGATATTGATCGGCTTAAGGTCAATAAAGTAAACGGTATTCTAATCGGTGAACATTTAATGCGAAGTGAGAATTTAGATTCAGAATTAAATCGATTAAAAGAATGGTGCATAATTGAAAGTTAAAATCTGCGGAATAACTAATATTGAAGATGCATTGCTATGTGAGAAACTTGGTGCTGATGCGCTCGGTTTTATTTTTTATGAGAAGAGTAAAAAACATCTCCAACCAAATTCTGCTCGGGATATAATTAAAATGCTCTCCCCTTTTACTTTAAAAGTTGGTGTATTTGTAAATGAGATTCCTGAAAACATTAATGTAATATCAAAATTAGCTGGATTAAATATTGTTCAACTGCACGGTGATGAAACACCCCAGCAGATAGCTGAAATAAATTTACCTGTAATAAAAGCTTTTAGGATTAATGAAGATTTTGATTTTAATGTAATTGATGATTATAAAAATTGTTATTTCTTATTTGATACTTATTCCTCAAAACAATTTGGAGGAACTGGAAAAACATTTAATTGGAATATTATTCCCAAACATCTTAAAAGTAAAATTATTTTATCCGGTGGAATATCTTCGTCAAACATTCAAAGGATAATCAATGAAGTAAATCCATATGCCGTAGATGTGTCCTCATCAGTTGAAGAGTATCCGGGCAAAAAAAGTGAAATGAAACTAAAGGAATTTTTTAATATCCTAAAAGGAACCAATTAACTATGCTTATTTTATTAAAGTTAGATGCACCACGCGACCATATTCAAAAGATAAAAGATAAAATTACTTCTTTCAATTGTACGCCACACGAAATTCCCGGCTCATTAAAATTGGCAATCGGTATTACGGGTCCATCTTCAACTCTTCAAATTGATGACTTTATCAGCATGGATTCTGTCGATGAAGTTATACGTGTTTCTAAACCATACAAACTTGTAAGTCGGGAGATGAAACCTGAAGACACAATTGTTCAAGTTGGTGATCATAAAATAGGCGGTAATAATCTTACGATAATTGCAGGACCTTGCTCTGTTGAGAGTCGTAATCAAATATTTGATATTGCAAGCGAGCTAAAAGAAATGGGAATAGTATTTCTTCGTGCAGGAGCTTATAAACCGCGCTCCAGTCCGTATGCTTTTCAAGGACTCAAGGAAGAAGGATTAGAATATCTTGCTGAAGTAAAAGAAATTTTAGGGATGAAAATTGTTACAGAAGTTAAAGACACACAAACTCTCCCATTGATTTTACAGACTGCTGATATTTTACAAATCGGTGCACGCAATATGCAAAATTTTTCCTTGCTTGAAGAAGTTGGAAAAGTGGATAAGCCTATATTTCTTAAACGCGGACTTGCTGCCACCATCGAAGATTTATTAATGAGTGCAGAATATATTTTGTCAAAAGGAAACTACAATGTAATACTTTGTGAACGAGGAATTAGAACTTTTGAAACTCATACTCGCAATACACTGGATCTAAATGCCGTACCGGTTATTAAAAAACATTCGCATCTCCCTGTTTTTGTCGATCCATCACACGGGATAGGAATATGGGATAAAGTAAAACCGATGGCTCTGGCTGGTATTGCAAGCGGTGCAGATGGATTAATGATTGAGGTTCACAATCATCCTGAGGCTGCGCTATCAGATGGGTATCAATCTTTAACACCAAAGAATTTTAAATCACTTTTAGAAAAAGTCAAACAATTAGCACCAATCTTAGATAAGACATTAAATTTATGGTAACACAAAAATTATATAATCAGCCGGACTCAAACGGTAAGTTTGGAAAGTACGGAGGTAAGTTTGTCCCTGAAACATTAATCACTCCGCTTTTAGAACTTGAAGCGGCTTATAATTCTATTAAAAAAGATGTTGATTTCAATAGTCAGTTAGCAAAACTTAACAAAGATTACACGGGCAGACCAACACCACTTACTTTTGCTGAAAGACTAACAGATCATTTCGGTCAGGCTAAAATTTATTTTAAGCGTGAGGACCTTTGTCATACAGGTGCTCATAAAATAAATAACGTGCTAGGTCAGATTTTGCTTGCAAAAAGAATTGGTAAAAAAAGGATAATTGCTGAAACAGGAGCGGGACAACACGGAGTTGCAACTGCAACTGCATGTGCTAAGTTTGGTTTACAGTGCGTTGTTTATATGGGTGAAACCGATATAGAGCGGCAAAAGCCAAATGTTTTCAGAATGAAATTACTAGGGGCAGAGGTAATACCGGTTTCATCAGGAAGTAAGACATTAAAGGATGCAACTAATGAAGCCATTAGAGATTGGGTTACAAATGTTGAAGATACTCACTACATAATAGGTTCTGTTGTCGGTCCGCATCCTTATCCAATGATTGTACGTGATTTTCAATCAATAATTGGAAGAGAAACAAAAGAACAAATCCTTTTAGAAGAAAAGAGATTACCAAACTATCTTCTTGCGTGTGTTGGCGGTGGAAGCAATGCAATTGGTTTCTTTTATCCATTTATAAATGACGATGTAAAAAAAATTGGAATTGAAGCAGCCGGTTATGGGCTTAATACAGATAAACATTGTGCAACCTTAACATTAGGCAGTGAAGGAATTTTCCAGGGAATGAAAACTTATTTACTACAAGATATTAGAGGACAGGTAAATGAAGTTCATTCAATCTCCGCTGGATTAGATTATCCCGGAGTTGGACCGGAACATAGCTATTTAAAGGACAAGAATTTTGTAGAATATAATTCTATTACCGATAATGAAGCTTTGAATGCTGTAAAATTAGTCTCGCAGTTGGAAGGAATAATTCCCGCTTTAGAAACAGCACATGCACTTGCATACTTACACTATTTGTTACCACAAACTTCTAAAGATGAAATCGTAATTGTAAATATTAGCGGAAGAGGAGATAAAGATTTAAACTCAATCATTAATTATTTTGATACAAAATGAAACAAAGCAAATTAGAAACATATATTAGTAACGTAACTAATGAGGGCAATAAAATACTTTCTGTTTTTCTTACCTGTGGTTTTCCTTCTAAGGATGGATTTGAAGAATTAGCATGTGCTGTTTTTGATGCTGGTGCTGATATGATCGAATTAGGAGTTCCGTTCAGCGACCCCATTGCCGATGGTTCAATTATTCAATACTCATCTCAACAGGCGTTATCTAATGGAATGAATCTCGAACAAACTTTAGAAATTGCTGCAAAAATAAAAAGCAAATCAGAAAAGCCAATTATTTTAATGGGATATGCAAATCCATTTTTAAGTTATGGAATTTCTAATCTGTCCGAAGCAATTAAAGAAATTGGGATAGACGGAATTATTGTACCCGATGTACCACTTGAAGAGTATGATGTTTTTTTTGGAAACGATTTTAATGAAGTTGAAACAATTATGCTTGTCAGCCCTACAACTCCACGGACCAGAGTAGTTGAAATTGGTAATAAAAGCTCAGGTTTTGTTTACTGCGTTAGTGTTAAAGGAATAACAGGCAAACAAAAAAAGGTTGAACCAAACTCAATTGTTTATGTACGTGACACTAAAAATATTTTAAATAATAAAAAAGTATTGGTTGGCTTTGGAATATCCGACGAAGAAAGTGCAAAAACTTTTTCAAATGTAAGTGATGGAATAATAATCGGAAGTGCCGTTATTAAATCACTTATGAATTCAAACGGCACTTACACAAAGACTTTAGATTTTATAAGGAGGATAAAAAATATAATCTCTAATTAGTTTTTAAACTCTAACAATCATTTCAATCTCAACAGAAGCATTAAGAGGGAGTGCTGTAACGCCAACTGCACTACGAACATGTTTTCCTGCTTCACCAAATATTTTCCCAATCAATTCTGATGCACCATTTGCAACTTTCGGCTGAGCAGTAAAGTTTTCAGCACTTGCTACAAATACAGTTAACTTTACAACCTCAATAATCTTATCAAGATTACCTATAACCTCTTTAATTGCAGCAAGACAGTTAAGTGCACAAATCTGTGCAGCTTTTTGTCCTTCTTCTTCTGTAAGACCGGATCCAACTTTTCCGGCATAACTTATAACACCTTTTACTAATGGAACCTGACCGGAAGTCATAACAAGATTGCCGACCTGCTTAGCAGGTATATACGCGGCAAGCGGTTTTGCAACTTCAGGAAGTTCAAGTCCGAGTTCTTTTATTTTTTCTTCTATCATAAAATCTCCTTATGGATAAAATAATTTTCTTAAATTTGATCAGAAATAATTAATTAATAGGAACACAAATGACTGGTAGTAAATTTACGGAATTTGTACAGATAGTTAAACGATTAAGAAAAGAATGTCCTTGGGATAAAGAACAAACAAATGATTCAATAAAATCAAATACAATAGAGGAAGCGTATGAAGTTGTTGAGGCAATCGATAAGAAAGACTTTGGGGAATTGAAAAAAGAATTAGGTGATCTTTTGCTACACGTGGTTTTCCATACGCAAATAGCTGAAGAGGATAATCATTTTACGATTGACGATGTTATTGATTCAATTCAGGAAAAACTGATTCGTAGGCATCCCCATGTTTTTGGTGAAGTTAAAGTTGCTGATTCTAATGAGGTGAAGAAGAACTGGGAGGAAATCAAACTTAGTGAGGGACGCGAATCTGTACTTGATGGAGTTCCACATAATCTACCAGCTTTACAAAGAGCACATAGATTGCAAGAAAAGGCTGCAAAAGTAGGATTTGATTGGGAAAAGAAAGAAGATGTGTGGAAGAAAGTGATTGAAGAAATTGAAGAAATGCATGATATCGAAAAAATGAAATCACAAAATTCTGATTCGGCTCTAATTCAAGCATTAAATCTAAAATTAGAAAAAGAAGTTGGTGATGTATTTTTTGCAATGGTTAACTATGCCAGATTTCTGAATGTAAATCCTGAAGATGCATTAAGATTAACAAATGAAAAATTTATCAAAAGATTTAATTACGTTCAGCAAAAAGTAAAAGCAACGGGCAAAGCTATAAATGAATCAAATCTTGAGGAGATGGATAAGTACTGGAATGAAAGCAAGAAACTAAATGGTTTTGATTAACTTTTTCCGTTACCATTAAATTTATCGTACGCATCAATAATATCTTTTACCAGCTTGTGTCTAACAACGTCTTCTCTGTCAAAATAAACAAATCCAACACCGGTAATTCCACTTAGTATTTCTTTAGCCTGAATAAGCCCGCTTTTTGATTTTGAAGGCAAATCAATCTGGGTTATATCGCCGGTAATAATTGCTTTAGAATTTGCACCAAGACGTGTAAGAAACATTTTCATCTGAACATCTGTTGCGTTTTGAGCTTCATCAAGAATTACAAAAGCATTATTCAATGTTCTTCCGCGCATATAAGCTAATGGCACAATTTCAACAATGCTTTTTTCTATGTATCCTTTTAATTTTTCAGAAGGCATCATATCATCTAGTGCATCATATAATGGACGGAGATAAGGATCAATTTTTTCTTGAAAATCACCTGGTAAAAATCCAAGGCTTTCACCAGCCTCAACAGCAGGTCGGGCAAGAACAATTCGCTTTACAATTCCTCTTTTAAGTGCAGAAACCGCTAAAGCAACAGCAAGGTATGTTTTACCGGTACCTGCAGGTCCGATAGCAAAACAAATATCATTTTTATTTGCAATCTGAAAATATTGTTTTTGTCCAGGAGTTTTAGCTTTAACAACATCATTTTTAGTGTATAGAACTATCGAATCAAATTCTTCTTCATTAATTATTTCTTTTCCTTCAACTGTAAGATTCAGAATTGTCTCGACATCATTTCGATTTAATCTGCCGCTGGTGTTAATCACATAAGACATTTCTTTTATAACCTTTTCAACAAGCTCAACTTCTTCAAGTACGCCCTTTATATTTACTATATCTCCGCGAACACTAATAGTTGAGTTGAACCGGTCTTCAAGAATATGAAGATTTGCATCGTTTACTCCAAGAAGTGCGAGCATATCAATGCCTGTAAGTGTTATTTTTTTTTCTGCTGTTGTCATATCAGATTTAAATATAAAAAGCCCTCATCAATAAAGATAAGGGCTTATAGTAATTTTAAGAGAACAAGAAATCAATTATTGAACAGGAGCTGGTTTATAATTAACTCTTAGTTTCTCATATTTTGATTTTTCTTCTTCAGTTAGATTAGGAATTTTGAAACTTTGATTAGGGTAAATCAAATCAGGATTCTTAATCTGGTCTCTGTTTGCTTGATAAATTACAGGCCAAGCAAATGGATTGCCATAGTGTTCAGATTTCTTTGCAATTCCCCAAAGA
Organism: Ignavibacteriales bacterium; assembly: GCA_038214015.1. Lineage (GTDB taxonomy): Bacteria > Bacteroidota > Ignavibacteria > Ignavibacteriales > Ignavibacteriaceae > IGN3. The sequence continues at coordinate 13,280 of JBBQSH010000028.1, forward strand.
TGATCACCTTTTACAACAGAATAGTTGATTTCTGTTGGAGCTTCAACCCAATTATCAAGGTCTTTTTGCATCTGGTTGTGAACTTTGTTATAAAATTCTGGTAATGCAGAAATTTTATTTGTTTTAAGAGCGTTAAGATCAGTTTGTCTGTCGGCTTTTGGGCCTTCTTTTCTTTTGTTCTTACCATCTAATTCATTAACAGCTTTTCTATAGTTGTTAACGTCATTACGTGTAGCACCAACAATTTGATATAATTCATCTATACACTCTTCTGGATCCTGAAGATCCATAGCTTTAAGATTGTCGATATCAGTTTTAAGTGCAGCAATTTCAGTTTCTAGGGCAACTTTTTTATTCTTGTAAGCAGCCATTTCAGATTCCCACTGTTCCTCAGTCATTTCTTCCTGTGCAAAGTTTACAACAGTTAAAAGCAGAAACAGGGAAACTATGCCTAATAATTTTATTTTAAGATTCATTATTTATTTCCTCTGAATATTTTTTAAAATCGTTAATTAATATACTACTTAGGTAGTTTTTCTAGGTTAGCTCTTGATTCTTCCTTTTGCTTTTCGCATTCAGCAAGTTTCCTGTTTGTTTCTTCCATCTGAGCTTCAAGTTTAGCTCTTTCATCTCTTAAAGAATTAGCTTCTGCTTCAAGAGATGCAGTGAGACTCTTAAGATCGCTCAATTCTTTTATTTGAGCATCACTCAATCCGCCGCATCCGCTAAAGAAGGCAGTAGTAAGTGCAATACCGCCGAACAATACGGCAGTTCTCAATGATTTTGTTATGTTCATTCGATACCTCCGAATATTATGGTTAGTGATTAAATAATTTGAAATATTCAATTTTTGATTAAAAAATTTGATTAACACGCCTTGAAATATATGAAAATAACTTACAAAACAAAGTAGAAAATAAAATTTAATCTACTTTTAATTCAAATAACTCTCTTTTTACGACAGAATATTTATAAATTTACCATCAAATCTTAAAAGAAGGCTAAGTACCTGTGAGTTACTATAATTATTCCAATCTAATTTTAACTTCTCTCTTTTAAGTTATTGAATCTATCAAAGCAATCCAATCAACCAAAAGGATGAAAAAGGAACTACTTCTTTAGAACGAATAAAGACTAGTTTTTAAGAAAAAATATCTAAATCAGTCTTCTCTCTACAAAACTTGTATACGAATTACCAGCGATAATAAGATGATCAAAAACAGGTATATCCATTATTTTGCCTGCCTCTACGATTTTTCGTGTAATGGATATATCCTCATTACTTGGTTCGGGATTCTCGCTTGGGTGATTATGAATAAGAATTATGCTTGCTGAATTATTCTCAATGGCAGTTCTGAAAACTTCGCGTGGATGAACTACGCTTGAGTTTAGATTACCCAAGGAAATTTTTTCGTATCTGATAATTTTATTTGCAGAACTTAGACAAACAACAATAAACTGCTCTTTAAGCTCATCGCGTAATAAAGGGATAAATATCTCAGCAACATCCGCAGGAGAAGTAATCTTTTTTTGCGAAAACCATTTTGCCTGGGATAGTATTCTTCTGCTAATCTCAAAAGCGGCTAATAAAGTTGCTGCTTTATCTTTACCGATTCCAGATGTCTTAATAAGTTCTGCAGATGATTTTGATGCAAGCTGTGCAAGATTATTTTCTTTAGTAATCATATCCTGAGCCATTGCAATAACAGATTTTCCTTTGGTTCCGGTTCTTAAAAGAATTGCAATCAATTCCGCATCGGTTAAATTTTGAGGACCACGCAGTAATAATTTTTCACGTGGTCTGTCATCAATTGGAAGATCTTTTACTCTAGACATTTTTCCCCTTTCAACTATTTACCTGCACGGAATTTATCAACTAACTGAAAAACTCCATCGTTATAACGAACAATGTTTATAAACTTATTTGTTCTTTCATAATCAAATGAGATATTATTATGAAAACCCGTTACATTTATTCCAGATTCAATTTTATATTTTATATTTTTTCTAGTTGGATCGATGTTCCTGATAACAGTTAAGATATACTTAGCTGTGTCATAACCGTAAAGTATATTTCTGTTGATTTCCATTCCAGTAGTTTTCTTAAATAATTCTGAGAATAGTTTAAACGCTGCATCATTAAAGTCTATAAAATAATCTGAATCAAAAGTTAGTTTATTACTAAGTTCTGATGATGATTCAAACCCCTTACCAAGAAACCAATCCTGATTGCCGTAAATTTCAAGGTCTAGTCCACTCTGAACCATCTGAGATAATATTGCATTTGCATCACTTCCATCTGATATCGGTGCATAAATTCCTTCTAAGGAATTTGAAATTGAAGATATTCGTGTCATCTGTTCAGCAAGTGAAAAACTCTTGCTCTTATAGGTTTCTTTAGCTGCAATCTTTCCACCCAATTGTTCAAACTCCTGACTAAAACTTGCGGCGAGCAATGGTGAATAACCTTCAATGGAGTTTACCACGGCAATGCTTCTTTTATTTTCAACATAATACAAATACTGCGCAAATATTTTTCCACGTGCAGTTAATGAAGGGTTTGCCTGATAAAAATTATCACTCAAAGAAATTAAATCATCGTCCGTTGCTGTCGGGGAGATAAGAATAATATTTGAACGATCTATCTCTATAAGTGCATCTCTAACATCATCACTAAAGACAGGTCCAATAATGCATCGAACATCATTGTTTTCAATAAAATTATTGGTCGCTCTGGCTATTAGAGTTTTATCCCGCTGAATATCATTCACTATTATTCCAACTTTTTCGCCATGCTCAGAATTGTATTCATGAAAAGCAAACTTAATTCCTTCCAAAATTTCTTTGGCTGATTCTATTTCTCTTCCATTGTCATCTGTTAATGACAACAGAACACCAACGATTGGGTATCCGGTACTTGTTTGTGAATCACTGTTTGTCTTTTTTAGATTAAGAGCATCAACATACTCTTCGGAAGTAATATAGTTTGATGTTATTTCATCAAACTTTTTGAGAGCATCAGAATTATCTCCTTCAGCTAAATATAGTTTGCCGGTTAATAAAATTAGAAATGGTTTTAGCGCTGAATATTTATCAATATACTTTTCAACTTCTGAACTCCTCAAACTGCCTAAGGCAATTTTTTCTGCAACGTTTTTTGTCTCATTCTTAAAAACTATTGAATTGGATGATTCAACAAAGGTAAGACAGGATTCAAAAGCCTTTACAAATTCTGATTTATCGACATAAGTTTTTATTAAAAGATTTTTTACCTCATCAGCATATTTACTTTGTGGATAATCTTTTAAAAAATCAATTATAGATTTTTCAGCTTCAACATACTTTTTTTGGTCAACCAAAATTTTTGATACAAAAAAAGCAGAGACGGTTTTTTTTGTATTATTTTCTGTCCTGTCAGCAATTTTTTTAAAGAGACTTAGCGCATCATTAAATTTTTTAGAATTATAAAAACTTAGTGCTTTCTCAAAATCCTTATTAGTATCAACAGTAATATTTTGTGGATATAAAACTGAAACAGATAAGATTATTATGATAAATAAATTTTTCATACTCATAAACTATTTATTAAGATCGCCTTTAGCAGCTATTGCAGGCTGATAGGCAGGATCAATTTGTAATGCCAATCCAAAGAAAAGATTTGCTTCATCAATTTTTCTTTGCTTAACAAACGATTTTGCTAACAACGTGTATATTTCTGCAGAAACTTCAGAACTTAATTCAATAAATTCCGAAAAAAACTTTTCTGCTTTCTTATAATCATGCAATTGATAATAAATCTTTCCGGCAAACTCCTGTACAGATGCATCTTTTGGGTTAAGCTTAAGTGCCTTTTGAATAGGATTTTCTGCATGAGTAAACATATCAAGGCTATAATAAACTTTTGCAAGTATTAAATTAAGTTCCCAAAATTCAGAGTAAAGGAACTGAGCTTCTGTCGCATAACTTAAAGCAGAATTATAATTCTGTAATTCGTATTCGATCTTTGCAAGATAAAGATTGGCTTCCTGCTTAAGATCATTTTTTTCATCGGAAAATATAAATTTTGCAAAATATTCTTTTGCAAGTTCAAACTCGTTTAGCATCATGTAGGAATATGCAATTAAAAATAGTGAAGCAGGTGTTGAATCCGCTATGCTATTTAATTCTTCTATCGCATCAAACCACCTGGAATTTCTTAAAAGATACTGACCAAAATATAAAGCAACATTGCTGCTGCCGGATTTTAAATGTTCAAGATCTTTCAAAACATTTATTCCTGCATCAACAAATCCTAAATCCTCAAATAATTCAGCAAGCTGAAAATAAAATTCTTCTCTTTCAGTTTCTTCAATAAGATTCTTATAGATCTGAACGGCGTGCAGATTTTTTCCCTCAGATATAAAAGCTGAAGCAAGTTTGAGTTTAAATTTTATTCTCTCTTCGTCCACTTATTCCCATTCAATAGTTGCAGGAGGTTTAGAACTAATATCATAAACTACTCTATTAACGCCGCGAACCTTATTAATAATTTTATTTGAAACATCTGATAAAAAATCGTGCTCAAAGTTATACCAGTCTGCTGTCATTCCATCAACAGAAGTTACTGCACGCAAAGCAAGAACAAATTCGTAAGTTCTTGCATCGCCCATAACCCCAACAGATTGAACAGGCAGCAGAACAGCAAATGCCTGCCAAATTTCATTATAGATTCCAGCGCTTTTTATTGCACTAATATAAATATCATCTGCTTCTTTTAAAATATCAAGTTTTTCCTGATCAACTGCGCCAAGAATTCTTACTGCTAAACCCGGACCTGGAAACGGATGCCTTTCAATAAACTCTTCTGGAATACTTAATTCTCTGCCAACATTTCTTACTTCATCTTTGAATAATGCACGGAAAGGTTCAATCAATTTAAGATTCATCTTTTCCGGCAATCCGCCAACATTATGATGTGTTTTTATTGTAACAGAAGACCCTTTTACAGAAACTGATTCAATAACATCCGGATAAAGTGTCCCCTGAACTAAAAATTGAGCACCATCAATTTTTTTTGCTTCTTCTTCAAACACATCGATAAAAGTGTTCCCTATAATTTTTCTTTTTTGTTCTGGATCAGAAATACCTTGTAATCGGCTTATAAATCTTTCGGAAGCATCAATGTGGATATGATTCAGATTTAATTTTTCATTAAAAATTTTACCTATCTCATAACTTTCATTCTTGCGCATCAATCCGGTATCGATGTGAATACAAATCAAATTATCACCAATTGCTTTTTTAACAAGTACAGCGGCAACCGTTGAATCAACACCGCCGCTTAAAGCACAGATAACTTTAGCACGGCCGACTTTTTCTTTTATTTCTGCAATACTATTTTCAATAAAATTATGCGATGTCCAATTACCGGTACATTTACAAATATCAAATAAAAAGTTATGGATTATTTTTCTTCCTTCGTCTGTATGCACAACTTCCGGATGGAATTGTACTCCATATATCTTTTCAGATTCATTTGCTACTGCACCAATTGGTGAGTGGTCAGATTTTGCAATTATATCAAATCCTTTTGGAAGTTCGGTCAAATAATCACCATGACTCATCCAAACTTTTGATTCTTTATAAACATTATTAAACAATGGAGAAGTTTCAACTACATTTAAAATTGCTCTGCCATATTCTCTATCTTTTGCAGGTTCAACTTTACCGCCAAGTTTTTTACTTATTAACTGGAGTCCATAACAAATGCCAAGCACTGGAACATTAATTTTTAATATTCTTTCATCCAGATCAGGCGCATCAATATCGTAAACACTCATAGGACCGCCGGAAAGGATTATGCCCGTTGGATCGAACTGTTTGATTTCTTCAAAAGTAATTTTGTGAGAATGAATTTCGGAATAAACATTTGCCTCTCTTACTCGTCTTGTTATAAGTTGAGTAAACTGAGAACCAAAATCTATTATTAGTATTTTTTCTTTAGGCTGCATTGAGTGATTTTTAGTTTAAAAAAGAAAAACAAAATTCGGCTGCCCGAATTTTGTTTTTAAAATTTTCAAAGCAAATTATTACTGACCGATTAAAGCCTGATAGGCAGATGCATCAAGCAAATCTTCAAGATCTGCAGGGTTACTTATTTCAATCTTAATCATCCAGCCTTTTCCATAAGGATCTGTATTTACAATTTCAGGACTATCTTTAATTTCATTGTTAATCTCAATCACTTTGCCCGAGTAAGGAGCAAAAATATCACTTACAGTTTTTACAGCTTCAATTGTTCCGATTGATCCACCTTTTTTAATTTCACTTAAAGCTGGATCGATATCAACATAAACAACATCGCCTAATTCTCCCTGGGCATAATCAGTAACTCCAATAGTACCTATGCCGCCTTCAACAAGAACCCATTCATGTTCTTTTGTATATTTTAAATTATTTGGAATGCTCATTATATCCTCTTAAAATTTTCTGAATAAACAATTAATTATCTGCATTAAACTTTTCAAGAAATCCTGTATCAAAATGCCCACTGATAAAACGAGGATCCTGAAGAACTTTTAAATGAAAAGGTATTGTAGTTTTAATTCCTTCAACAACAAATTCTTCAAGCGCACGTTTACCTCTTGCTAAAGCTCTTTCTCTAGTTCTGCCCCAAACAATAAGTTTAGCAATTAAAGAATCATAATGCGGAGGTATTGTGTAAGACTGATAAATATGTGAATCTACTCTAACTCCATATCCGCCAGGAAAATTAAGCGATGTAATTTTTCCTGGTGATGGTCTAAAATTATGCTCAGGGTCTTCAGCATTAATTCGAAACTCAATGCTATGTCCAAAAGGTACTTGTGGCGGTGTATCAGCCTTTTGACCGGAGGCAACTAAAATCTGTTGTCTTATAAGATCAACGCTGTAAACTGTTTCTGTAACGGGATGTTCAACCTGTATTCTGGTGTTCATCTCCATAAAATAAAAATTCTTATGCTTATCCAATAAGAACTCTATGGTTCCTGCACCAAGATAGTTTACTGATTTGGCGCCAAGCACAGCCGCATCACCCATTCTGGTTCTTAATGATTCATCGAGCGCGGGTGAAGGTGATTCTTCAATTAGTTTTTGATGTCTTCTCTGTACCGAACAATCACGTTCTCCGTAATGGAATACATTACCAAATTTATCGCCCATAATCTGGAATTCAACATGGCGTGGATTCTCTAAAAACTTTTCAATATAAACATCAGAATTACTAAATGCAGCTTCGGCTTCTGCCTGAGCAGTTTGAAATGCATTATCAAAATCTTTTTCTTCCCAAACTATTCGCATTCCTTTTCCGCCGCCGCCTGCAGAAGCTTTTACAATCACCGGGAAACCAACTTCATGTGCAATTTTTATTGCTTCACTAACATCTTTTACAATACCGTCACTCCCAGGAACAACTGGAACACCATTTTTTCTCATTGTGTCTTTTGCAAAAGATTTATCACCCATTGCTCTTATCATTTCAGGTGAAGGCCCTATAAAAGTAATATCAGATTCTTGACAGATTTCAGAAAAATCAGCATTCTCTGCAAGAAATCCATAACCGGGGTGAATAGCATCAGCGCCTGTTATTTGAGCTGCAGAAATAATTGATGGAATTTTAAGATAACTTTCTTTACCTAGAGGTGGACCAATGCAAACTGCTTCATCAGCAAATGTAACATGAAGAGATTCCCGATCTGCTTCGGAATAAACTGCAACCGTTTTAATGCCTAACTCTTTGCAGGTTCTGATAACCCTTAAAGCAATTTCGCCACGATTAGCGATTAAAATTTTATTAAACACAATATCTCAATATTTATTGGATTAACTTTTCTGTACTAAGAACAATGGTTGATTATATTCAACAGGTTTTCCATTTTCAACTAATATCTTTACAATCTTTCCGCTTACATCAGACTCAATTTCATTCATAAGTTTCATCGCCTCAACAATGCATAAAACTGATCCGGCAGAAACCATATCCCCTACTTGAATATATGAATCTGCATCAGGTGTCGGCGCTCTATAAAAGGTACCAACTATAGGGGACTTAATTTCGTGCATTCCAGCATGTTCATCAACAATATTTTTTTCGCCAATTTTAGATGATGATTCTGAAAACTGTTGAGTTACAGGAGAAACTGCGGCAGCCTGAGTATAAGACACAGCCTGTGTTACACGAACCTTCTTGGCAAGTTTAACTCTTGTACCGTTTTCTTCTATCTCAAGATCAGTTACATCACTTGATTCAAGAATTTTTATCAGTTTTTTTATAAGATTTAGATCCATTGTTATACCTTTAATTAGGATTTTACTCGTTCAACATATTCCCCGGTGCGCGTATCTACCTTAAGTAGATCATCAACATTAACAAATAACGGAACATTAACTGTGGCACCGGATTCTAACTTAGCAGGTTTAAATGCATTGGTTGCTGTGTTGCCCCTAAATCCCGGTTCTGTTTCTGAAACTTTTAGATATGCAAAAATTGGCGGTTCAACAGTAATTATATCATCGCCGTTAAATAGGATTTCAATTTCTTCACTACCTTTTAGATAATCAACAGAGTCGCCAAATAAAATAACGGGAACATTTATTTGTTCAAATGTTTCGTTATCCATAAGAACAAGAAATTCATTTTCACGAAAAAGATATTGAAATTTTTTACGTTCAACTCTAATTATTTCTATAGACTCACCTGATCTAAAAGTATTATCTAATACTTTACCAGTTTTAAGATTTTTTAATGTGCTTCGAACAAAAGCTCCGCCTTTGCCGGGTTTAACATGTTGAAATTCTGTTATTACATAAGGGTCGTTTTTATATCTGATAATAAGACCATTTCTGAAATCTGAGGTATCTGCCATATTGCTTTAAATAATTGTTAATAAATGACTTGAAAAAAATAGAGATAGAAGTCTGTAATGTCAAGAAAAGGCTTTTAACGATTATTGACTAAAAACCGTGAATTTCTTCACGGTTTTTATAAAAAATCTATCAAAATCACCTAATTTAGTTGAGAGAGATATCTATCAACCTGGGAATAAACTGCTGAGGTTTTATACTCATCCTTGATTGTCTGAAGAATATTTTTTGCCTGATCTTTATCACCTGCATCAAAATAGTTTACCGCTGCTTGAAACATATAATCAGAATTCATAACATCAGTTTTAGAAACTTTAAATGCCTTCATATAAAGATCTGCAGCCTTTTCGTATTCATTTTTGGCGGCGTAATATCCAGCCTGACCTGCTAAAGACGCAGCAACATAAATATCAATATCGCCGCTGTAATCTTCGAAATATTTTAATGCTTCATCAGATTTACCAAGATTAGCATAACTGTTTGCTAGATAAATTTTTGCAATTTCACCGTTTTCGGTGCTGCCATATTCAGCTACGATTTCTTTTAGTCCTAACATCTTAACGTCCTTTTTACCTTCAATAGCGCCAAGATAGTCACCCATGTCGTACATATCCATAACTTTAGATAAATGACCTGCAGCTTCCTCATTTTGTCCGCTTCGGTAATTCATAAAAAGAATTACAGCCAAAACAACCAATGCAACTGCACCTAAATAAGTAAAAACCTTATTCTTGTTTTCTTCAAAAAAAGACTGTGATTTGTAGTAAAATTCTACAAGCTTATCTTCTTTTATTTCTTTTCTTGAAAGCTTCCTCTGTTTTGTTAACATTCTTTATTCCTATTCTGATTCATAAAAAAAACTGGGGCAAATTTAACACTAAAGTGCCCAATCTTCCAAAGATTTGAAAAATCAATTAAATGATAAAAAAATATTATTCAATAAGAATTGTAAAAAGAGATGCTTTATTTTGATAAAACTAATAGCTGACTTGTAACTGGTTTGTTTTTTATTTCTGAAATTATTTTTAATCCTGCATTCTCAGCCAATCGAATTAAACCACCATTTGCAACAAAATCTTTAAAATTTGTGTAATGTTCCTTCCCTGCTAAGTATTCCACAATAACATTTAACACACCCCAAAAGTCTTTGTTAACAGGAACCAGATAATCACCAATAATAACCTTATCAGCAATTTGTACCATCTTTTTTAGCAACGCAATTCTTTCTTCGGGATTTACTTCGTGAATCACATAAGTCATTACGGCATAATCAAAATGATGATTTTGAGAAATCAGGTTTACAATACTTGTATGGATAAATGATATTTTTTTATTTGGATTTTTTTGAAGCGTTTGATTTGCTGAAGCAATATTCTTGCTTGATAAGTCAATACCAACCACACTCTTTACTTTATCTGCAACTGAAAAAGAAAATCTTCCCGTGCCGCATCCAACATCTATGATAGTTGAGTTTGATTTTATTACTTTTTTGATTTCGTGAAAAATCCGATCCTGATTAGGAGCGATCATCCTATCGTAAAACCAGCCATCGTACCAATGATTTTTATCGTGTGTCATTGTTTAATTTGATTAATGAACAAGTTCATGTTCATGCAATTCTTTTTTAAGATTGTTGATATAATCCGCAGCGCTTAAAGCGGCAATTGTTCCATCGGCAACTGCTGTAGTAACCTGTCTGTATCTTTTTTGAATTGAATCACCTGCAGCAAAAACTCCGGGAATGCTTGTTTTCATATCTTTATCAACAACAATTTCTTTCCATTGATTTAACTCAATCAATCCCTCAAGAGATTCAGTGTTGGGAACATATCCAATAAAAATAAAAACCCCATCAATCTTCATTTCAGTAAGTTCATTCGTTGCTTGATGTTGAATCTTTACTGCCTCAAGTTTCTCATCGCCAACAAACTCAATAATTTTTGATTCCATAATGCAGTTAATTTTTTCATTCTTCTTTGCTTCATCAACATAATGCTCGAATGCCTGGAAATGATCGAACTGATGAACAACAGTTACTTTTGATGCATACTTAGTCAGTGATACTGCTTCTTCCAGAGCAGAGTTTCCACCGCCGACAACAATGATTTCTTTATCCTGAAAAAAATCACCATCACAAGTAGCACAATAAGAAATTCCTTTGCCTTTAAACTTATCTTCATTAATGGCACCAATCATTCTTGATTTTCCACCAGTTGAGATGATGATAGCATTTGAAGTGTAAACATCTTTATTATTTACAATAACTCTTTTTACATCGTCATAAATTTCCAAAGAAGAAATTTTTAGATTTGATTTGATAACGCAGCCAAACTTTTGTGCCTGTGTTTTCATTGTACGAGCAAGTTCATACCCGCTTATATTTTCTACACCGGGGTAATTTGCAATTTCGTGAGTAAGCACCATTTGTCCGCCAACAGCACCTTCGTTCAGAATCAAGGTTTTTACTTTTGCACGTGAAAGATAAATGCCGGCTGTTAATCCTGCAGCACCTGCACCAATAACTATTACATCAAAATGATTATCCATAGGTTTTATTTTTTAAGTGATAAAATCAAAATTTTACTAATTTGGAATATTCGTTATAAAAAATTCTTAAACCATATAAAATAGATTCCCGCATGCGCGGGAATGACACATAAAATTTAAGTTAAAGATTATTTACCGAATTGTTCATCAAGAATTGCAGTTACCTGATCTCTTGATTGAATACTGCTTGTTGCTTTAACAACTTTACCATTTTTATAATAGATAGTAAATGGTAAACCCTGAAAACTTTTTGCTTCAGGAAGACTTCTAATTACTTTTGAATCCGGTGAATCAAATTCCATATCAGCAAACTTTACATTCTTATATTCGCCTTCAATTTCTTCCATCACCTCATAAACCGGAATGCACATTGGTCCCATTCTACCGCAGCAAATAATTACGTTTTCATTTTTGCTAATTAATTCAGAATGTTCTGTTTCAGAGAGCACGTGAGTTAGATTTGTTTTTAACATTTTTTAAATCCTTTATTTTTATGTGAAGGTATGATTCAGGAGGATAAAAAAAGATTCAATCAAAGTTTTATTGTAAACGAAGGAAGAAGAACTAAAAGTTAAATGTTTACTCTTATATGATTAGAATAAATCCATGCACGATCTTCATAATAGACTTCAATACGATAAGCACCTTTTTTGTTAACAACAAATTCAGCATCTATTCCATTATTAGTTTCTAAAATATGTCCGTTACGCAGAAGTTTTATTTCAGCGGTAATTCCTGGTAAATAAACTTTAAACACCACATTCTTATGATCAGGTAGAGTATCGCCCATCTGATATTTTATCCCATTTGATTCAGCATAGAATCTAAACCCTTTAGATTCGGCAACATAATCATTAGCTACAAAACATCTTCCGTCCCTTAGTGAATTATATATTTGCCACTTCGCTTTTTCTAATTCCTTTGCACTCTTACCTTTTTTTATTGCTTCATCAATGAGAATATGTGTGCGGATAGATTTAAATAAAACTTTGTAAGGAAATATCTCTACTTCTAAAAATCCAACAAGATTGTATTTATGTGCATGTGCATCAATTCCCCCGATACCAATTACTTTTCTTTTTTGATTAAGTTCATCCCAAACTTTTAATGTTTCTTTTGGTGGAGCGATAATAGTTCTTAACGGATGAAGGAAAGATCGATACTTATTTTCCTCAGTAAGGTTTTCAACCCACTCAGACATATGATTCCAGATTTCAATCCCGGTAAAATCTTCAGTATCCCACTCAGTCCAGGGATAAGCAGGATGTTCTTTGTGCCTTCGCTTTTCATGCGGATGAGCTAAAAATCCTATACCGCCAAGTTCTTTAACTTTAGAAACATATTTTTTTGCGGGAGTTCTTGTAGAAAAAGCTTCATCAATTCCAAAGGCTAAATAGTGATTTCTATTTTCCTTATCATTTATCTCACAGCCAACAAGTAGTAAAGTATTGCCATACCATTTTTCATAACCTTCCTGCAATGCCCGCAATGTGTTATGATCTGTTAACATGATAAAATCTAATCCAACTTCATCCGCAAATTTTGCAATATCCGTTACTTCTCCAGTCCCATCAGAAAAAGTGGAGTGCATATGTATAGAACCAACGTATTCAAACATTTTTTTTATCTCTTGATTGAGTCAAAAATATATATAATAAGTTTATAAGGAAAGGAAGTTTGTGAGTGATTTAAAATCTTGTGGTTATATCAAAAAGAATTCTGCCGTAAGTGTGTGTGGATTCAAAAACACCTTCGTAACTAAGAGAAAACGAGAAAGGTTTAAATGCATTTATTGAATAATCAAAAAGAATGGAATTCTCTTCTAACTGATTTGCACCGTTAGTAAAGTTGTAAATAGTTTTTCTAAACCCAACGGATAAATCAGAACTTAGTGAATAAATTGATTTAGTAAGATTAGCTGAATAAACATACCCATCAACATAGCTGCTATTTATTCTGTTAAAATTAATATTTGCCGATGACTCAATTAATGGAAGCTTAGAATAACCTAAATTAGCACCGTAATTTGTGCTGGCTTTTATATCACCTTTTCTATAACGATAACCATACTGTAAACTAAAAAATAAATTTGTAATGGGTCTAAAACTGGCTCTGGCTCTAAAACCCTGGCGTAGTTCATTTTCAAGAATTGTTTGAGATAATGATTTATATGTTTCATAATAAACAACATTTCTTCTTGCATCGTATGAAACATTTAATGAAAACTCCCTTGCCGGTGAGTATCTGGCAGAAAAGAATAAACCTGTTAGACTAAAATCATTCTGAGCCAGACTATCTGTTATTTTGAAAAGATCAACTTCCGCAGAACCGAACAAAAAAGTATTTTTAATTAAACTATTCATGTGTTGAAAGTATAAAAATCTTCTATCGGTCTTAAAGTCATTGGTTTGATTAAAAGCAGATATTGTGTTTTCCATAATCCCTGCACCGAATTTGTCAGATTTACTTATGTAGCCGCCATACTCAAACAATTTTGGATTAAAACTAAAATCATTAAAATCTGGGCGAGAGCCTGCAACCAATCCAAAAGTCCATGATGAAAAAGATTTTTCCACCATCGCTCCATCAATTGTACTAATATTGGAAATCTTACTATTTAGAAATCTTCCAGCCATTATTTTCGCAGTTTCATCAAATTCGTATTTGATATTCAAATCATAAACTTTTAATGCTTTGTTAATATTATCAGAAACAAGATTCCATTCATCGGCTTTGTAGGCAAATATTGCATATGTAGAAACTGAAAATCCTGATTCACCAATTCTTTGGGAAGTAAATCTTAAGGAATGTCTCCATCTTTGATAATCAACACTCGTTACATCATTGGAAAAATTAGAATAAGACTGCAGTGAATATCTACCATCTGTTTTTGAAAGTGAAACTTCTTTTTTTACAAATTCATTCGTTGAAGTTGTTAGCGGTTCAACGATAACAGGAGCAACCAGTTCCGTTTGTAAGTTATTTTGATAATCAGAACTTGAGGACGAATCTTTAATAATTACAAATGCAAAAAT
>JBBQSH010000029.1:0-27738 GCA_038214015.1 Ignavibacteriales bacterium
TGTATATTTAATTGAACAATGATTGAAGCTTAATTTATATTTCTAAAAATTGTTGTAAGAGGCCTCGTGCAGCAAGATTATTTTACTGGTTTAATATGAATTTCTGTAGCTTTACTTAGCGACCTTGCCTTACTATTGCTAAGATGAATCTTTTCTTCTGATTCTAGTATTAACGCGTGATAGCTGTTTTCGGGCAATTGGGCTGGTTTTATGAAAGCACCGATAGTAGTAACAATTCCAGCTTTTAAGGAACAAGCGCCATAATTATCTCTGCCGGTTAAAAGAAATGCCAAACATTGAGCTCCGGTTCTATCTCCGTCTCTATCGACGGAAACTCCTTGCTTGTCTTTAAATGCTGCTGAGGTTGGACGATCTTCTTCATCATTCCAATGATTGGGATGGATGGCTCTATAAAGAATTTCCTGATCGTTGATTTCAGCGTCTGGCGTGAAAGGCATTAATATCCCCAAGTATCTCATGGATAGTCAAGTATTCTTTTTCAGTTACAACATCATCTATTTCAGAAAATAAAGTAATATGATCTTCAAAAATCTCAATTTCCAAATAATCGCCACTAGATTTTTGATATTCAAACTGGATACTTGCTCTTCCAGTTGGAAAAACACTAGGTTGATATTTAAGAATTGGTAAATTTATAAAATCCAAGGCTATATTTGTTAATTTTTCAGAGATACCCTCAGTACCCTCGCCATTCCAACCTGGTAATAAATTTTTGAATGATAAAATCTTGGTGAGATTAGATAATCTTTTCTTTAAATGAACATTTTCAAAGTAAACTGAAATAGTATTTTTTAAATTTTCTTTAATGTCGTTCATTTCAACTTGTATAGATGCTGTTTCATTAATTAAAACGTTTTGAGTCTCTCTTAGCGGAGTATATTGATTTCTAATTTCGTCTTCAACAAGACCCTTAATCGTAGGTAATACAGTTGTGAATAGAAAATCTTGCGGAAGAGTCTCAGTTAACGTTTTAGCGGTTTCCAAAGTTTCATTCAATGTATTATGTTTAATAAGTTTTATTGTTGATGTACTCATTGTTATTTCTCCTCTAAATTTAGAAATTGAAATAGTTCGTTCTCGAAATATTCTTTCGCTGCATTAAAAGTTCGGTCACAGCAATCAGTACTTAACCCAGAAATAGTGTTTTCAGTAGTAGAGTTGAAATCAATATTGCCCTGTAATCCGTAATCCTTTTCATTTTTTTCAATCAAATTGAGGTGCACATTATAATCATATGTTTTTTTTGAAATTGAGTAATTCAATTTCAAATCAATTCCTTTTAATTTATTTCCAATTGAAAAGTTTTTAAAGTATGTATTTTTAAGGTTGTATTCATTCTGGTGCAGTGGAATTTTTATTTGTATATCAAAAGAGGTTACTAAACCAATCAAAGATAATTTCATACTAGGAGAATAAGACAACCACAATTTTAGAATTTCTTTTGCATAATTTCTAAATTTTTCAAAATCAAGAGTATCCTGATAAACTATAGTATTTGGAGTCATGCGGATTTCTAATAGCTCATCTAGGCTAACTCTCAGCACATCAATTCCACCAACTTTAATAGATTCAAAGTTTACATTGAATAATGTTTGCAGATCGTTTATTAGATTCGTTTTATAATTACCATAATTATGATCTTTGCGAAACGCATGTATACCAACAAGATAAGAAGTTACATTTATATCTTCTTTTTTAATTTTCATTTCGCTCTACTCAAGAAATATGTCTTAAAATTTAATATATAATATTATCGAAAATTTTGATTAAAAATAAAGCCTATTAATTTATCTCATATCAAAAAATCATTAAAAATCAAATACTTTATCATCTATATGCGCTATAAAGCAATAACTATGATAGAATAGAATAATGCATATAATTTTAGAGAGTGTCCTATTCTTTTCCTTAATTCTTAAAATTTCAAGATTGAGAATAACACAATAGACGAACTTTATTTAAAGTTTAGAAAAACTTCCATCAATAAAAATTTGCTCTTTATTAATTACCCCAATCGATTTTCCTGTAAGCAGTTTTTTATCAAACGGAGTGTTTGATGATTTTGATAAGAATTTTTTCTTATCAACTGTCCAAACTGCATCAATATCAAGTATTGTCAGATTTGCAAATGCTCCCTCTTTAATTTCAGGAACTGGTAGATTTAAAACCTTTCTTGGATTGATGGATAATTTTTCAATCATACTTTCGAGCGATAATACTTTTTTGTGATATAATTCTGTAAAAGCCAAACCAACTTGAGTTTCCAATCCAATAATTCCATTTGGAGCATACTCAAACTCCATTTCCTTTTCTTCAAGTGAATGGGGTGCGTGATCTGATGCAATGCAATCAATCGTTCCATCTTTTAATCCTTTTATGATTTCATCCACATCCGCTTTTGTTCTTAATGGCGGATTCATCTTAACATTTGTATCATAAGTTTTAACTGCATCATCTGTTAATGTAAAATGATGTGGGGCTACTTCTGCTGTAACTTTAATACCCTTTTTCTTCGCATCGCGAACCATCTCAACAGATTTTTTACTGCTGATATGTGCGATATGAACTTTTGAATCAGTGTATTCAGCCATCAAAATATCTCTCATAACAATTAAATCTTCTGCAACAGACGGAATTGGAGGAAGACCAAGCAGCGTGGAATTAACACTTTCATTCATTGCACCACCTGCAAGTGATTCATCTTCACAATGTTCGATGATTGGAAGATCAAACATCTTAGCATATTCTAATGCTCTTTTTAGAATCGAAGCGGTTTTGATTGCTATTCCATCATCAGAAAATCCAACAACTCCAGCGTCTTTTAATTCAGCCATAGGAGAAAGTACATCACCTTTTCTTCCAACAGTTGCTGCGCCAATTGGATAAACATCCACTATATGATTTGCTGATTGTTTTTTTATTAATGTTACAATTTCCGCGGAATCAATTGCCGGATCAGTATTTGGCATACAGGCAATTCCTGTAAACCCGCCATTAGCTGCACTATTGCATCCTGTTACAACAGTTTCTTCATCTTCTCTGCCTGGTTCGCGCAGGTGAACGTGCATATCAAAAAATCCGGGAACGACATACTTTCCATCTAATTCAAAAACTTTAGCATCCTTTAGCTCTGCTTCAGTTAGTTTGCCGATATTCTTGAATTTTCCATCTTCAATTAAAACACTAACATTTTTCTCATTAACATTTTGGTGCGGATTTAAAATGTTTACATTTTTTAATACTACTTTCATTTTCAAAACTTTCTAATTAAGTGTTCCGAGTAAATACAGCACTGCCATTCTAACAGCAACTCCATTTGTAACTTGTTGTAAAATTATTTGTGATGATCCGTCTGCAACTTCCGACGATATCTCAACACCTCTGTTTATAGGGCCAGGATGAAGTATCAAAATATCTTTACCATTTTTTTCTAATCGTTCTCTATCAATTCCAAAGTACTTAGAGTATTCTCTGATTGAAGGAAAATATTCACGTGCTTTTCTTTCCAACTGAATTCTCAATACATTAAGAACATCATTTTCCTGAATCGCTTCATCAATATTGTGAATTACATCTACACCAAGCTCATCAAGATATTTTGGAATCATTGTAGAAGGACCGCAAACAGAAACTTTTGCGCCCATCGTTTTTAATCCATAAATATTTGAAAGTGCAACACGACTATGAGCTACATCTCCAACAATACAAACTTTTAATCCTTCTAGTTTACCAAGCTTCTCACGGATTGAATACATATCAAGCAATCCTTGTGTTGGATGTTCGTGGATTCCATCTCCGGCATTAATAATATTCGAATCCGATATTTTTGTAAGCATTAACGGAACACCTGCACAAGCATGTCTAACCACAATCATATCAACTTTCATCGCTTCTATATTTTTCACAGTGTCTTTAAGGGTTTCACCTTTACTTACACTGCTTCCGGTCACTGCAAAGTTTATTGAATCAGCGGATAGTCTTTTTTCAGCGAGTTCAAAAGAAATTCTTGTTCTTGTTGAACTTTCATAAAAAAGATTTACAACCGTTTTACCTTGAAGTGTAGGAACTTTTTTAATCGGTCTTTCTAGTATTTCGCGGAAAGTTGTTGCGGTATCTAAAATTAATTGGATATCTTCTTTAGGAACATCCTTTAGACCTAATAAATGACGGCTTGATAATGACATATTTATTTATTTCTTTTCTGATTCAATAATATAGATGGCATCTTCACCATCGTGTTCTTTAATTTTAACTTTTATTTCTTCATTGTGAGAAGTAGGAATATTTTTTCCGACATAATCGGCACGTATTGGAAGTTCACGATGACCACGATCTACCAAAATACAAAGCTGGATTGAACTTGGTCTTCCCATATCCATAATTGCGTTTAATGCAGAACGAACTGTTCTTCCCGTAAACAAAACATCATCAACAAGAATTATATCTTTTTCATTTATATCAAAAGTGATATTTGATACAGAGACTTCGGGCTGCTTTAATCTGGTTCTGAAATCATCTCGATAGAGCGTTACATCAAGAACTCCGAATGGTATATCAGTGCTGTCAATATGCTTAATCTTTTCAGCTATTCGTTTTCCCAAAAACTCACCACGAGTTCTCATTCCCATTAAAACAAGATTATGTGATCCTTTGTTTTTTTCAAGAATTTCGTGAGCCATTCTTGTAAGGATTCGGTCAAATCCTTCAGCATCTATTATTTTTGATTTTACATCCATATACAAAAAAGCCTCTTCGGATTAATTATCCTCAGAGGTTACCTTATTTTTATTTTACTTGTAATTTCTTTCATCCTTTTCCATCTCACGGGATAGAGTTAAAGGTTAATTTTTATTTGATTCAAACTTAAGGGTATTAATTTTTAAAGTAAAGAATAAAACAGCTTTGATTGAAAATATTTTTATATTTGCCTTGCAGATAATACACCTTTTCTGGGTGTAGTCCCGATCAGAAATCGGGATAAACTCCACCCAGTTATCGCGTCCCGATATACTGGAGGGCCAAAGGTTATTTCTATTGATTTTGTTTGTACACTTTATTTTCGGGGTGTAGCGCAGCCCGGTAGCGCGTCCCGACAGGTCGGGAAGGTCGTATGGAAAATTATTATACATACATAATTGAATCCTCATTAAACTTGAATTGGTACATTGGTCATACGAATGACATTCAGTGAAGATTAGTAGAACATAATTATGGTCAGAATAAATCAACTAAAAATAGAGGACCTTGGAAGTTGATTTTTTTGAGACAATTTGATAACAATTTAGAAGCAAATAGATTTGAATTGAAACTTAAAAAACTTAGAAATAAAATTTTTATAAGAAACGAATACTCGGAATTTTTTACAGAGACTTAGTATTCGGGGTGTAGCGCAGCCCGGTAGCGCGCTTCGTTCGGGACGAAGAGGCCGTAGGTTCGAATCCTATCACCCCGACTCTTTAAAATGGAGTTTTGGAGTAGTGGAGTTTTTTGGTTTGTTCCTTGTCATTTCGACCAAAGGGAGAAATCTGTTTGTAATATTGCAGAAGATCTCTCATCCCGAAAACATTCGGGATCCTTCGAAATGACTTTTAATTATTTCGTAACAATTTTTTTTGAGATTTGAGATCCCATTATTCCACTACTCCAACACTCCATTATTCCTTTTAAAATATTTGATAACATAAAAACGAAAAAATTATGGCACAAAATCACTCATTCGATATAGTTTCTGAAATTGATTTTCAGGAAGCAGATAATGCCGTTAATCAGGCATTAAAAGAAATTCATCAGCGTTATGATTTAAAGGATTCTAATACTGAATTAGAGCTTAATAAAAAAGATAAGCTCATCACTATTAATACAAGGGATGACTACTCACGTAAATCAGCCCTCGATATTTTAGAAACAAAGTTCATTCGCAGAAGTATTTCCATTAAAGCTTTAAAGTATAATGAACCGGAAGCAGCATCTGGCGGAAGACTTAAACAAGTTATCAATCTTCAAAGTGGAATCTCAAAAGAGAATGCAAAGATTATTACTAAGTTGATTAAAGAATCAAAGCTTAAGGTAAGTGCACAAATTCAGGATGAACAAGTTAGGGTTACAGGTGCAAAGATTGATGATCTTCAATCAGTTATCGCGATGGTTAAAGAAGCTGAGTTGGACTTCCCTACTCAGTTTGTGAATATGAAGTAATCTTATTTTCACTTTTCGAATGGGTAGCCGCAAGCTTTAGCTTACGAAAAAGGTTGTATAAACTAGAAATCAATTAAATGTTAGAATACAAATATTTACCACATCCTTTCCTCAACCTGAAGGTTGAGCCTACCTTTTATGAAAATAATTAGAGAGAGAAAACATAGACTTGATAAAGAAATTTATATTGGAGAAAGACCAATGTCTTTCACTTTGTGCATTAAAAGTAGAAAACAATATTTTACAAATGGTTCAGTATTTCGGATTTTTGAAAAAATGTTATTAGATGAATTAATATCATTCGATTGTTTTGCTTTTATATATTTATTTATGCCAGATCACGTACATTTAGTTTTGGGTGGAAATAACTCTAATTCTAATGTTAAAAAGTGTTTGGAAATGTTTAAACAAAAATCTGGTTACTATTTAAGCAAAAACACCGATGGTATTAAATGGCAAAAAGACTACTATGATCATATTCTTCGAAGTGAGGAAAATCTTGAGATTCAGTTAAAGTATATCTTCAATAATCCTGTTCGTGCAGGCATTGTTGATTATTGGAAGAAATATCCATATAAGGGTTCAACCATTTATAATCTATTGGAATGGGAATAGCGGTAGCCGCAAGCTTTAGCTTGCGAAAAAGGTTGTTTAAATTAGAAATCAATTAAATGTTAGACTATAAATATTTACCACATCCTTTCCTCAACCTGAAGGTTGAGCCTACCTTTAATCACATTCATCAACTCGCATAAGCCAATCTTAACTTTTCCTTATCAATTCCTTCAAGCATTATAAAATCTTCTTCGCTTATCTTTTCCACATCACCAAAATATTTGTTATCCACGCTGTCTTTTTGGTCCGCAACTTTTACGGATGAAACAGACAAAACACTAAGCTTACTTACAACAACATTTGTAGCATCATTTTCATCAACCTTTCCATCAATAATGTATGGACCCATTGACATTGTAAGCTCTGCAAACTGTTCGTACTGTCTTGGGAAAATTACAGCTTCAAAGGTTCCGGTTGTATCTTCAAGCGAAAGAAATTTCATTATATCCCCTTTGCGCGTTTTAATTCTTTTCGATGTCATATACCATCCGATAAGCCGCACATTTTTGCCGCGATGTTTACTCAAATCCCTTGCTTTAACAATTGAAGAATGCTCGGTAAAACTTTTATAAAAATAAAGCGGATGACGCGTAACCATATAATCAAATGTTTCATATTCTGTTTTACATATTTCTTCAACGCTAAAGTTTATGTTGGTTTTTACTTCATCTTCCATTGCAAATGTTTCGTGCAAAAAAAGATCGTTATAACTTTCATTAAGAATTTTTCTTTTGTGAATGTAAATATCCAGCAAACGTAAAAGCTCCGGTCTTGTTTTCTTAAAACATCCCATCGCTCCACATTTTATTAGGATTGACGTTTCTTCAAATGCAAGCTTTGTGCGGATAAGAAAATCTGCCAGCGAATGATACTCGCCATCATTTTTCCTTTCATCCAGAATTTTTTGAATTGAGTTACGAGAAAGATTTTTAATTGCCATCAATCCAATTTGAATCTCATCTTTTCTTCCTGTGTATTCATAATTACTTTTATTGATACACGGAAGATGCATTTTCAAACCTAATCGCTTGCATTCCCACACGTAAACCGCAGCGGAATAAAATCCACCGCTGTTGCTTAAAACACTTGCCATAAACTCTGCAGGATAATGCGATTTAAGAAATGCAACCTGGTAAGACAGCAGCGCAAACGAAGCACTGTGAGCTTTGCAGAATGAATATCCCGCAAACGATTCAATTTGTCTCCACAATTCTTTGGCTTGTGTATCCGTAAGTCCTTTATTCTTACATGATGAAAAATATCTTTCAATTATTTTTTGCATTGCAGAGTGCGAACGCATCTTACCGCTCATAGCACGGCGAAGAAGATCAGCTTCTTCCAAAGATAATCCTGCAACGTGATGCGCAACTTTTATAACATCTTCCTGATAAATCATAACGCCGTAAGTTTCTCCAAGAACATCTTTCATTTCAGGTACAAGATATTTTCTTTTTGTTGGATCTTTATGACGCGCAATAAATTCCTGCATCATTCCGCTTTCTGCAACACCGGGACGAATAATTGAACTTGCTGCAGTTAGCATTTCAAAATCGTGAACATCAAGTTTGCGAAGAAGTGAACGCATACCCGGCGATTCGATGTAAAAGCATCCTATCGTTTGTCCTGTGCGGATAAGCCCGTTTGTAGGCTCATCATTAAAGAGCATTTCGAAATCGTAAATATCAAAATCAACTCCCGCAGTATTTTTAGGTATTGGCGGATAAAGCGAAACCACTTTTGTACTTTCTCGCCATTCTTTTGGGGGTTGATACGTTAGTTCGTCTGTTTCCATTTTATAGATATTATCATTTTTCTTAAGTGTCTTAAAAGCTAGAGGTGAAAGTCATTCCCGTGAAAACGGGAATCCAGGCTCTGAAAACAAAATAGATTCCCATTTCCGAACTGTGTGAAAATCCGATTTGTTTTGGTAGCCGCAACCTTCAGGTTGCGTTTACAGTTAAATATCGCAGGCTGAAGCCTGCGGCTACCACATTATTTTTAATTTTCACACAAGCTCTTCCGTGGGAATGACAATTCCGTTCTTTTGCTTTTTAATTCAATATTAATAAAGTAGTGAACATTTGAACACTATATAAAATATTTAAAATTAAAAAGCAATACCGGAAAGAATTGATTTTAAACAATTTAAATGCCTTATTACAGGTGTAAATTTATTGTGTGAGGTTAAAATGCAAACTGATGATACTTTAAACTGGGTTTGCCAATATTGCGGCGTTGAAAATTCGGTGTGGGTTGATCTTACAATTGAAGGTAAGCAGGATTTTGTAGAAGACTGCCGCGTTTGCTGCAGACCAAACCGCGTTATCGTTACAACTGATTATGATGAAAATGTGATGATAGAATCGCGACTGATTGACGAATAGAAACCGAACAAGATTAAAAGATAAGAAGATAAATTAATCCTGCCGCACTAATCGCCCCGTAGATGATGGAAAGGTAAACTATAAGCTTACCTTTTGAAATAATAATTTTATCTAACTGCGAAGTGTATTCTAAATTATCAATCGAATTATTCTCAATCATATCCGCAGAGAGAATATTCTCACACTCAGAATCTGAATGACGGTCACTCATAAATCCTCTCTGAATTATTAACTGAAAATATTTAACTAATAATTAATGACTTAGTCCATAATCATTCTTAAGAATGATGAGCTATCGTCATCATTAGAATCATCCTTTTTCTCGTTTCTTTCTTTTGCCCAGGAGTATCTAGAATTTTCAACAGCAAATCCGCTTGGAGTATTTTTTTCTTCATCGTCTTCAATTGGAGTTTTTGGGCTTTTCATTCTTATAATAGTTGGAACATCTAAATCATTTGAATCAACATTTTCAGGGCTGCCAAATAAATTAGGAGTAAATCCGCCGCGAATGTTATCTGAAAATGTTGGCGTCTGTTTTTTAGCGGTAATATTTTTACTACCGTAATTATTCCCTCTTGCGCTGTCAAATCCTGTAGCAATTACAGTATAAGAAATGTAATCATTCATTTCTTCTTTCTTAACAACACCAAATATTACGTTAGCTTCTTCGCCTGCGGCTTCAAAAATAATATTATTGCCTTCATCAATTTCCTGCATTGTCATACTGCTGGAACCTGTAACATTAACAAGTACACTTTTTGCACCTTTGATATTTACACCTTCAAGCAATGGGCTTGAAATTGCTTTTTGTGCTGCTTCAATTGCACGATTTTCGCCGCTTGCAATTCCACATCCCATTAAGGCTTCGCCACTGGAATTCATTACAGCACGTACATCAGCAAAATCAACATTTATTAATCCTTCGATTGTAATGATGTCCGCAATACCTCGAGTTGCCTCATAAAGAACTTCATTCGGTTTATCGAAAGCTGCAAATGCGTTTGTTGCTTTATCTAATATGTTTAACAATCTTTCGTTTGGAATTACAATTAAACTATCAACATGCTGACGTAATTCCATTATACCTTTTTCAGCATTCATCATTCGCGTTTTTCCTTCCCAACGGAAAGGTTTAGTAACGATACCAACTACTAAAGCACCTATACTTTTTGCGATTGATGCAATTACAGGAGCAGCACCTGTTCCGGTTCCACCGCCCATACCAGCCGTAATAAAAACCATATCACTTCCAGAAAGTACTTCAGCAAGTTGATCGCGATCTTCTTCCGCAGATTTCCTTCCAATGTTTGGATCAGCACCTGCGCCTAATCCGCGGGTAATAGCACCACCACACTGCACTTTATGCGTAGCAGTACTGCTTCTTAGAACTTGTGAATCGGTATTAACGGCAATGTATTCAACACCGCTTAACCCGCGAGCAATCATACTTTCGATGGCATTACAGCCGCCACCGCCAACACCAACTACTTTTAAAACTGCTGACATCGGTTTTTCTTTATCGATGGTTGCAAATCGCGACATAGGTCCTCCTATAATGAGTTTATAATTCGTTAAAAAAATCTTGCACTTTTTTTATGATCTTGCCCAGTTGATTACCAGATTTATCTTTTTGTTTTTTTATCAAAACCTGATACTCACTCGACTTCCCTCCTGGTATTCCTCTTATCAATCCTGCTACAGTTGCAAATTCAGGACTCTCAATTTCATTTGATAATCCTGCGCCCAACTCCTGAGGGACACCGATTCTGGTTGGTAAACCAAAAACTTCCTCTGCTAATTCTGTAACACCTCTTAATAATGATCCACCGCCAGTAAGCACAATGCCTGCTTTCAGTTTAGATTTAAATCCTGCTGTCCGAAGTTCATTATCAACAAGTGTGAACAGCTCTTTCATTCTTAAGCTAATAATTTGAGTAAGCAAGCTGATTGGAATTTTTGTATTTCCTCTTGCGCCAACACCTTTAATCAAAATATCTTCATCTTTGATAATAGCATTTTCACTTGCATAGCCATATTCTTTTTTTAGTCTTTCAGCTTCATCAGTCATAACGCCAAGAGATTCACGTATATCATTTGTAACTTGATTTCCAGCAACTCCAATAACTCTTGTATGCTTAATTGCTTTTTTATGATAGATTGCAATATCAGTTGTACCGCCGCCAATATCTATCAAGGCAACGCCAAGATCTTTTTCACTTTCCTCCAAAACAGATGCGCTTGATGCAATTGGCTGAAGGATATAATCCTGAACCTGGTAACCTGCACGTTCAACAGATTTTCTAATATTTTCCATTGCAGGAATTGATGCAAGAACAACGTGATTACTCGCTTCCAATCTTGATCCGGACATTCCGATAGGATTTTCAATTCCGGTTTGATGATCAATTGAAAACTCTTCTGGAATTATATGAAGAATTTGTCTGTCACTTGGAATTCTGATCGTGCGTACATCTGCTTCTAATCTATCAAGATCTTCTTTTGTAATTTCTTTTTCATCACGATTGATCGTTACATAATTTCTATGGCGAATACTGGTAATATGTTCGCCGGCAACACCAACATTTACAACTGTAACTTCAAATCCAGCCCTGTTGGATGCAATAGACATAGCGGCTTTAATTGCTTCTGCCGTTTTACCAATGTTTGCAACTAATCCCTTATGCAATCCCTCAGACGGTGCAACGCCAAAACCAAGGATATCAATTTTATTTTGTTCGGGGAGCTTTTCAGCGATTACCGCACAAACTTTAGTTGTACCTAAATCTAATCCGACTAAAATATCTTTTTTCATTAAATCAAATCCGTATTTTCTTTACTGCCGATGTATGCTTCATTAGCAAATCTTATATCGATGTATTCTGTGTTTTGATAAGTTGCTTTCAAATTATTAATTCTTTCCCAAACTAAACTTAAATAAATCATTTTTTTCGATTCGCTTCCTCTTCCAAATACAACGGGGTAACTAACTCCTGAAAATGTTAACACTACATCACCGCCGTTTTTAAGATTTATTTCAGAAAGTCTACTAGCTAGTTCAATATCCGTGATCTTCGCTGCATCAATTATTCTGCAAGCTTCAACTATGTCCTCAGTTTTATAAATTTTTGATGGTGAAAATTTTTCTGTAACTCTAAAATTACTTATCACCGGAATATCAGAGTAAGTTGTGTACTGATGAATCTTTAACAATTCAAAATCATTAGTTAAAAAGTATGGCTCGGTTCTGCTTAACAGGACTGCGTAAATATCTTTTTCCACAATCTTGACATCTACATTTCCAATTCCATCCGATTTTACTTCTGCTTTGGCAACATAAGGATGTTCTTCAATTCTTTTTTTTATCAAGTTAAGACTCAAATCATCATAGAAAGATGATTGATCAATATCAGCAAACCGCATATAGATTTTACTGCTAAGTAAATTGTTTCCACGAATATTTATCATTTTAATTTCCTCTTTTCCCTTTTCGGTATATTTAAAAAGAGACAAGTACAAAATCGATACTACAATTACTGATAAAAGAACAACACCAAATATTTTTCCAAAATCTTTTTTCATTATTCTTAATTCAACATTGCAACAAACTGCTCACCGTATTTCCAGATATCTCCAGCACCCATCGTAACAATTATATCACCATCTTTTTTAATCTCATTTAATAATGCAGGAACATTATTTTTATCCGCAACGTAATAAACATTTTTGTGTCCAAACTTTTTTGTGATTCCTGATATTAATTCTCCACTCACTCCTTCGATAGGCAGTTCCCTTGCCGGATAAACATCTGTACAAATAAAAACATCCGAATTAAGAAACGCTCTTCCAAAATCCTGCGAAAAATCCCTGGTACGCGAATAAAGATGAGGCTGAAAAACTGCTATCAATCTTCTATCCCAGCCGTCTCTAATTCCTTTTAATGTAGCTGTGGTTTCTGTTGGATGATGCGCGTAATCATCAATTACCAAAATTTCTTTATTGTACTTAACTTCAAATCTTCTAAAAACACCGGAGAAAGATTCTAATGCAGACTTGATTACTTTGAAATCAATTCCAAGTTCTTTTCCGATCACAACTGCAACAAGAGAATTTTTAATATTATGATCTCCAGGAATTTTTAGTGTTATATCACCAAGCTCTTCACCAAAATATCTTACTTTGTAAGTGCTTGTAAATCCATTATGCATAATATCTGTTGCACGAACATCAGCTTGTGAATTTAATCCATACGTAATAATCTTTTTGTTGATGTGAGGCATAATATCCTGCAATGCCGGCTCATCTAAACAAAGCGTAACAAAACCATAAAACGGAACTTTATTTGCAAATTCAATAAACGCACCTTTTATATCCTCAAGATCTTTGTAAGTATCAAGATGTTCACTCTCCAAAGTTGTAAGCGCCGCAATAGTCGGAGTAAGTTTTAAAAATGTTCTGTCAAACTCATCAGCTTCAACAACAATAAATTCTCCATTACCTAATCGTGCATTTGTTCCGCCAAGTCCACTTAGCTTTCCGCCAACAATAATTGTAGGATCAATTCCGCCTTCGGTTAATGTCAATCCCACCATTGATGTAGTCGTTGTTTTGCCGTGCGTTCCAGCAATGCCAATTCCATATTTCATTCGCATTGTTTCTGCAAGCATTTCAGATCTTTTTATTATAGGAATCTTTCTCTCAATAGCTGCCTGCACTTCCGGATTATCAACTTGCACCGCAGAGGAATAAACAAGAACATCAGCGTTTTTTAAGTTTTCAGGTGAATGACCTTCATAAACTTTTATCCCGATACTTTCTAATCTATCAGTAACTTCACTTTTAGATTTATCAGAACCTGATATCTCAAATCCCTGACTTAAAAGAATCTCAGCAATACCGCTCATACCAATTCCACCAATACCAACAAAGTGAACTTTTTTAATATTCTTAAACATCTATACTTTTTCTACTTCAAGTTTAAGTTGATGAAATTTTTTGAGCAATTCATTTTCATTTTCATAATCGCTCGGTCTAACAACAAAAGGTCTTATTCTTGATTTGATTTTAATTCTTACTAATTTTAGTGCGTTAGATTTACCAAATCTTCTATCTTTACCCAGCTTAAGCTCCTTAATTTCGTTCTTGTGAATAAGCTTAGATCCAAATCTATCGCTAAAAATTAATCCTTCATTACTAAACTCGATGTATCTATTACGAAAAAGATTGAACAGTAATGCAACAACAGAAACAACAACAATAAAAGCCAACAAATAAATTATTGGATCACGAGTAATCAATGTGTAAGAGCTTTCTACAAACTGTCCTCTAATCAATAAGTAGATTGCAAATGCAACGAAGTATATAATCGTTGATTGATAATAGAACGACATATTATACTTGAATTTACTTTTTTGTTTTAATTGTTCATCTGTCATGTTGTTAACGCAAAATTAATTGCGCTCTTTGCTATTACATTTGCTGCATCTGGTTTAGAAATCTTTTTTGCATTATCGCTTAAGCTCTTAAGTAAGTTATTATCTGAAACAACTTCTAAAATTTTATCTTTCAATAATGATTGCACATCAGAATCCTTAATCAATACCGCAGCATTATTATCTGCGAGTGATTTAGCATTAAAATATTGATGATTCTCCGCGACGTGGGGCGAAGGAATTAATATTGAAGGAATTCCGAGAACAGTTAACTCAGCAATTGTTGTTGCACCGGCCCTCGCCACAAGAAGATCACAAGCTGAGTAAGCTTTGTTCATGTCTTCAATAAAATCCAGAATTTTCACGGAATCTAAATTAATGTTTTTATAGCTATGATAATAATTTTTTCCTGTTTGCCAGATGATTTGTAAAGATTTTTTTTCTAACTCCTCTACACAACTTGCAACAGAATTATTAATTGATGCTGCTCCTAAACTTCCACCAAGAACAAGAATAGTAAATTTGTTCTCATCAAGTCCGAAAAATCTTTTCGCTTCTGCTTTAGTAGATTTCCCAAGTTCACTTCTAACAGGATTCCCAGTCACTTTTATTATTTCTGGTTTTCTCAAATACTTTTTAGAATCATCAAATGAAATATGAACTTCATCGGCGTAACGCTCTAATAATCTTGTTGTAACACCTGGATAACTGTTTGATTCCATCAAAATAACTTTTGCTCCCATAACAGATGCTCCCCAGATTGCTGGACCCGCAACATAACCTCCGGAACCAATTGCAACACGTGGTTTAAATCTGGAAGAGATAAACAATGATTGAACAATGGAAACAAACAGTTTTACAGGAAATAATAAATTTTCCAGATTAAATTTTCTTGCAAACCCTTTTATCCAGATAGATTTAAATCCATAACCAAGTTTAGGTATTACTCTTCCTTCAATTTTAGATTTTGTACCAACAAAAATTATTTCTGATTCCGGTTTTAATCTTTTAATCTCATCAGCAACGGCAATTGCAGGATACAGATGCCCGCCTGTTCCGCCGCCGGCAAAAAGAAAACGATATGGAGTAGAAATGCTTTTCATCTTTTAACTTTCTGAAAAGCAAAAGCGCTTTGCTTTAATACTTCAATATCCTTTTGTTTTAGTTTCTCTTTTTCTTTGTCTTTTTCTGTTTGATGATTGTATATCGCAATGTTCATCAATATTCCAATTGAAGCGCTAAGAAATATTATTGATGTTCCGCCATAACTAATAAAAGGCAAAGCCAACCCAGTTGTTGGAAATAATCCTGTAGCAACAGCAGCATTTACAAATGCATAAATTATTATTGAAAATGAAATTCCAAATGCAAGCATCTGCCCAAACTTATCTTTTGCCTTTTTAGCGATAAGAATTCCTGCTACAAATAAAACTATATAAAAAAGTAAAACTACAACGGCACCTAAGAATCCAGTTTCTTCGCCAAGTATTGCAAAAATAAAATCGCCGTAGGCTTCGGGCAAAAACAAATTACTTTGTCTGCTATTTCCGATACCCACTCCAAATATTCCACCACTGCCAAGACTTAGGATACCTTGTTTAAGTTGATGATTTAATTCTCCGCCTTCCCAAAAGGTTCCTATAAAACCCAAAATTCTTTTCCTTGAGTGAGGCAGTATCATCGCAAATGAGCCTGCCGCTAAAATCAAACTGAAAGATGAAAGAAAAATATGTTTCAACTTTGCTCCGCCCACATATAACATCGTCAAGGAAATCACAACAATAAGAGCGGCAGTACTAACATTAGGTTGAATGAAAATTAATCCTGCAATTATTAAAACCCATATGAACAAGTACATAAAACCTTTTTTGAAATCAAGTAAATCATCTCTCTTCTTTTCAATTAAGTAAGCTAAATGAATTATTAAAATTAATTTGGCAATATCTGCCGGCTGAATTGTGATTATACCAAGATTCAACCATCTGCCTGCACCTTTAACCTGAGGTGCAAATATTAGTGTTATAATCAGTAGCACTGCAGCACCAATAACTGCAGGCTTGCTATATCTTTTATACCATTCGTATGGTATAAAACTAAATACTGCCATCATCAGTAAACCAATCACCACTCTTGATAGATGAGAATTAAACAGATAGAAGGAGCTATCAAATTTTGCAGCACTGTAAGTGTTGCTTGCACTCATCACAATTATTAATCCAATAAGAATTAAACTGAATGATGCAAAGAAAACTGTGATAGCTAATTTTTTCATTTATTGTTTACTATTTGTTTAAATATTTTTCCGCGATGTTCGTAATTATCAAACATATCAAAACTTGCACAAGCCGGAGAAAGCAGCACAACGTCTCCCTCTCTCGCTTCACTAATGGCTGTGTTGATTACTTCATCAAAATCTTTTTTGATTTCTGTTTTTACTTTACCATGAAAGTAATTGAAAACTTTTTCTGCTGAGGAGCCAATTGCATAAATCTTTTTTACCTTTTTTATAACCAGTTCTTCTATCATCGAGTAATCATTTCCTTTGTCCTGACCGCCAAGAATTAAGAAAATTGGTTCCCAAAAACTTTTAAGTGCAACAATAACAGAATCTACATTTGTTGCTTTTGAATCGTTGATAAACTTTACTCCATCAATTTCTCGAACTAATTCTAATCTGTGTTCAACACCTTTAAAGGATTTTAATGCCGTAATAATCTTTTCATTATCCAGGTTAAAAATCTTAGCAGCGATAATGACTGCCATTGCATTCTGAATATTATGTTCACCTTTGATAAAGATATCAGATACCTTGCACGATAATTCAACAGCATCATTTCTTACAAATCTTACTTCATCATTTTCTAAGTAGCAGCCGTTAGAAACTTTTTGCTTTGTAGAAAAAAAGAAAATTTTACTTTTTGCATTTTTGAAATATTGATTTAATAAATCGCTGTCTTTACTTAATATCAAATAATCACTTGTATCCTGATTTTTAAATACTCTTAGCTTTGATAACGCATATTTCTCAACACTATTTTCATATCTATTTAGATGATCGGGAGTAATATTCAATATCATCGCAACTTTGGGTTTGAATTTATCAATCAAATCTAATTGGAAACTCGAAATCTCAAGTGAAACAAATTCATTTTCTTTTGTTTCTGTTGCTATCTCTGAAAATGCTAAACCAATATTTCCTGCTGAGTAAGATTTTTTTCCACATTCATTAAAAAGATAATCACATAAACTTGTGGTTGTTGTTTTACCATTTGTACCGGTAATTCCAATTACGTTTGCATTACAGAATGTTGAGGAAAATTCAAGTTCACTTATAATTTCAATGTTCTTATTTTTTGCATTAATAATTATATCTGCATTTGAAGGAACGCCGGGACTAACTACCATTAAATCACAATCAAAAACTTTTTCTGTATGCTTACCTATTTCAAAATCAATTTTTTCTTTTTGTAGAACTTCAATTGAAGATTTTAATTTCTCTTCAGAACCAGCATCACTAATAAATGGAATTGCTCCAAGCTGTTTTGCAAGTTTAGCAGCACCAAGTCCGCTTCTTACAGCACCAATGATTGATATTTTTTTATTTTTAATTTCTAACATCTTATCTAATCTTGAATGAAACTAAAGTTACAATTGCAAGAATGATTGCAATAATGTAAGCACGTACAACAATTTTTGGTTCAGGCCATCCAACCATTTCAAAGTGATGATGAACCGGAGCCATCTTAAAAACTCTTTTGCCTTCGCCAAATTTTTTCTTTGTGTATTTGAAATACAGTCTTTGAATTATCACTGATAAAGTCTCCATAAAAAATATTCCGCCAAGAATTGGAATAAATAATTCCTTCTTAATCAATACAGCAATAATTCCAAAAGCTCCGCCCAATGCAAGCGAACCTGTATCACCCATAAAAACTTGTGCGGGATAAGAATTGAACCATAAGAATCCCAAACCTGCACCAACAAGTGCAGCTATAAATACTGTAAGTTCTCCTGCACCAGGCATATATATTATATCAAGATATTTTGCAAAGATTGCATTGCCGCTAAAGTATGAAAGCAAAGCAAGCGCAATCATTACTATCACACTAACACCGGTCGCTAGACCGTCTAATCCATCTGTTAAATTAACAGCGTTTGATGTTGCGGTAATAATAAAAACAACTGCTGGTATGTACAGTATTGAAAAATCCAGATTTACATTCTTTAAAAATGGAACTGTTGTCAACGTACTGAAACCTGCAAACTCAGGAGAAAAATATATCACGGATCCAACAATTAATCCGATTAACACCTGACCCATTAATTTGTATCGTGCAATCAATCCGTTTGGATATTTTTTTATCACTTTTAAATAATCATCTAAAAATCCAACAGCACTTAACCAAAGTGTACCCACAAGAATTAAAATTATGTAAGTACTTTTCAAATCACCCCAAAGCAAAACGGGAATTGTGACTGATAGGATAATTATTAAACCGCCCATCGTTGGGGTCCCGGTTTTAGACCAATGGGATTTAGGTCCATCTGCTTTTTTTGCTTCACCAATTTGATGTGCTTGTAATTTCTTAATTATTTTTGGTCCAAGATATAGAGACAGAAACAATCCGGTGATGGCCGCAAGTCCTGAACGAAATGTTAAGAACCTAAAAATATCAAATCCAGGTGGATTGAAAGTCTTATTTATGTATTCAAATAAATAGTAAAGCATTTAATTTTTTGTTGATTCTATTATTGAAACAAATTCTTCCATTTTCATTCCGCGTGAACCTTTTATAAGCACAACAGAATTTTTAATTTCAAAAGTCATCAAATGTTTTTTTAATAATTCTCTATCATCAAAGTGCAAATGAGTTTTCGTTTTCCCGTTTAACTTTTTATTCATCAACTTCATCATCTTACCGATGGAATAAACTTCATCAACTTTTGTTTTGTTGATTATGTTTGCAAGTTCTAAGTGTTTTGATTTTGATTCATTCCCCAATTCAAACATATCGCCAAGTACTGCAATTTTTCTTTTTCGTGATTCAATCTTATTCAATATGTCTAAAGAAGATTTCATCGAATCGGGATTAGCATTGTAAGTATCATTAATCAGAGTAAAGTTTTTATGATTTTTAATTTCTAATCTTTTGTTGTACGATTTAATTTTCTTTACAGCTTTTTGTATTTGCGAATTTGTTAATCCTAATCCGGATGCAATTGCAAATGCTGCTGTAAAGTTTAGAACATTTTTTTCACCACTGATTGGTAGGGTTGCAGCAAAAACATTTTTCTTACTTTTAATTTCAATCTGTGGTCGTGCTAATTTATCATAACCTTTGATCGATGCTTTGTAATCAGCTTTTTCATTTAATGCAAAAGTGATTTTATTTTTTACTGTCTTTCCAAATTCCTTTAAAATTTTATCATCATTGTTTATAAAAACTTTTCCGCCACGTTTAATTGATTCCTTTAGTAATGCAACTTTCTCAGTAAACACACCTTTACGATTTTTTAAATACTCTAAATGAGAATCTCCAATGTTTGTTATCAATGCAAAATCCGGACTTACAATTGATGAGGTATAAGGAATCTCACCAAAATGATTTGTGCCAAGTTCTGCAACTAAAAAATTATGTTTTTCATTTGAACTAAGAATCGTTAAAGGCACACCTATATGATTATTATTGTTCGCTATAGTCTTGTTCACTTTAAACTTTTCAGAAAGTAAAGTTGCAAGAATTTCTTTAGTTGTTGTTTTTCCAGCGCTTCCTGTAATTCCAATAATTTTAATTTTAAGTTTTGATCGCCATAATTTTGCAACTTCACCCAAAGCGATTGTGGTGTCCTTAACTGTTATAACAGGAATATCAAAATCTTTTATTTTCTTAAAATTTTTATCACTAATTAAAACTGCGGTGGTGCCTTTTTTAACAACTTCATCAATAAAATCGTGTCCATCAAATCGTTCACCCTTTATAGCAATAAACAAAGTGTTTTTTTTGATGTTTCTGGAATCAATTGAAACATGATAAATAGATTTAAACGCATCAGGATTGTAAATCACAGCTGTTGGGATATTAAAAATATCTTCTATGTTTAAATGTATTTTTTTCATTCAGCTAGATACTTTAGTGCGATTTCCTGATCAGAAAAATGATTTCTAACTCCATTTATCTCTTGATAATTTTCGTGACCTTTGCCGGCAATCAAAATCACTGCATCATCATCTGAGCTATGAATAGCTTTTGTTATTGCCCCTTCCCTACTCTCTTCAATTTCATAATTATTTTTTGAAATTCCCTTAATGATATCTTTAATTATTTCGTAAGGATTTTCTGTTCTTGGATTATCAGAAGTAACAAAAACCTTATCGCTTAAATCACTTGCAACTTTACCCATAACAGGACGTTTAGTTTTATCTCTATCACCACCACAGCCAAATACTGTTACAACCTGATTTTTATTTTTCACAATTTCTCTAACTGCTTGCAAAGCTTTTTCAAGGCTGTCTGCTGTATGTGAATAATCTACAATAACTTTTTTCTTTCCCTCACCAAGTACTTCAAATCTTCCAGGCACTTGCGGTGAAGATTTTATTCCCTCAACAATTTTGCTTGCATCAATCCCTAAACTATGTGCAGCAGCAAATGCAGATGCAGCATTGTATGCATTAAATGTCCCAATCAAGGTTGTATTGATTTTATAATCAACATTTTTATTTGTTATCGTAAAATCAGTTCCATTCAAATCGTAATTAATATTTTTTATCTGATAATCTGAATTATCTGCAATTCCATAAGTAACAATTTTAGCTTTGCTGTCTTTAATTATTTTATTCGAATTTAAATCATCAGAATTAATGATTGCAAATGAAGTTGAACTTAATGCATCAAATAAAATCTTCTTTGCATTTAAGTATTCATCAAATGTTTGATGAAAATCCAAATGATCTGAAGTTATGTTAGAAAATATTGCGACTGAAAAATCCAACCCATAAACTCTGTTTAAGAATAATGAGTGCGATGATACTTCCATAATTGCGTGTGAACAACCTGCTTCAATCATATCATAAAAAAATCTATTCAAATCATTTGATTCCGGAGTCGTTAGCTTTGAATCAACTTTTACATCACCAATATAATTTGCTATCGTACCAACTAAACCAGTTTTATGTCCAACACTTTGCAAAATATTTTTTAGAATAAATGTTGATGTTGTTTTTCCATTTGTTCCGGTAATTCCAACTAACTTTAATTTGCTTGTTGGATCTTTATAAAATCCTTTAGATAATTCAGCCAAGGCAATTCGGCTATTGTTAACTAGTATTTTTGCAATTTGCGAATGAGTTATCAACTCATCAGGAATCGCACTATTTTCCTCTACAACAACTGCTACAGCTCCATTATTTATAGCTTCTTGCAAGAATTTATGTCCATCAGTTTTATAACCTTTTATTGCAACAAACACAGAATTTTTTTGAACTTTTCTTGAATCATAGACAATATCAGCAACGTCTCTTCTCTGAACTTCTCCAGTTACCTGAATTACGTGCAAACTATTTAGAAGCTGAGTTAATTCCATTTATAACGACGCCCCTCTAACCATATATTCAGAACATTCAATTAAACAAACTTCTTTTCCATTTAACTTTTGCCCCGGCGCAATGCTTTGAGAAGTAATAATTCCCGTTCCTTTAATTTTATATTTTACTCCAAGTTTTGTTAGAGCATAAATCGCATCTTTTATCTGGCAGTTAATAAGATCCGGCATTTTATTATTAGCAGATAGTTTTACTTCTTTAACATTTATTGGTTTGATTTGAGTTTTATTCGGATAATTATTTCCGGAATTATCTTCAGCAAATTTTAGATTTTTCATCAAGTCAGGATTTAGATAATCCTGAAATTCTTCATAATCATTTTGCACAATTCTTTCGGCAACATTTTTAAATATTGGAGCCGCAACTAATCCGCCGTACTTTCCTTGATCAGGTGAATTTAAAAGTATTAAACAAACAACCTGTGGATTTTCAACCGGAAAAAATCCAACGAAAGACGAATTGTAATGCTGCTTGGAATAACTTCCATCAACTAATTTCTGAGAAGTTCCTGTTTTGCCTCCGATAGAAATCAATTCTGAATAAGCTTTTTTTCCGGTTCCGTTTTTAACAACGCCTCCTAAAAGATCCCTCATAACGTCCGAAGTTTCGGATGAGATAACTCTTCTTACCTCTTTGGGGGAAAATTCATAAACTAAATTTCCATCTTTGGATATTTGACGCTGCAATAACTGAGGTTCGTATAAAACTCCTCCATTAATTAATGCACAATAACCAGCAGTAATCTGAACAGGTGTTACAGAAATTTCATATCCAAAAGAAAGGTAAGTTTTAGAAACTTTAGACCATTCATTAGGCTTTCTTAATCTGCCTGCTGTTTCACCCGGCAGAGTTAATGATGTTGAATTTCCGAATCCGAAACCGCGCAAATATTTAAAATATTTTTCATCATCAATTCTCTGAACAAGTTTTGCAACTCCGATGTTGCTTGACTGCTCCAGTATTTCAACAACATTTAAACTTTTAAATGGATGAGTATCCCTTATGTTAACAGATTGAAACTTATACTTTCCATTTTCAAGATATAACTTCTCATCTAACCTGCATAATTTTTGCTCAATTAGTGATGCGATCGTAAATGATTTAAAAGTTGAGCCTGGCTCGTATGTATCTGTTATAGCCCGATTCCTTCGTTGAAAATCATTATACTTCCAATAAATGTTTGGATTAAAATCATCGATGTTTGCAAGAGCAAGTACTTCTCCGGTATTTGGATTCATTATAACTCCTGTACCGGAAATTGCACCATATTCATCAACACCTTTTCTTAATTCCTCTTCAAGAATAAGTTGATAGCTTTTATCGATGGTCAAATAAAAATCATCTCCTGGTAAAGCGGGATTAATTTCTTCATCATCAACTGTTACTGTTTCACCCATAGCATTTATTTGTATCAATCTTGAGCCATCTTCACCGTTCAAGGCATCTTCATAATATTCAGAAATACCCATCACACCTTTATTTTCATTATCCAGATATCCAAGAACATGTGATGCAAGATTATTGTAATGAAATACTCTTGTTGGTTCATCTTTATAAAAGAATCCATCGTGTTTAATATTCTTTAATGAGGATGCAATTTCGAGTGGGGCTTTCTTTTCAATACAAATCGTTTTCTTTGAACCCTTCATAAGATTCAAATAAAAGTTTTTACTCTTTTTAAACTTCTTCGCAAATATTTGAGCGATTTCATTTTTATGCTTTTGTTTGATCATTCTCAAATCAACATAGAAAGAAACATCTGAACGATTATATACCAACAAAACATTATTGCGATCAAAAATCAATCCTCTTTCAGCTTCTATTTTTTCTATTCCGGTCTGCTGTCTTTGCGCATAATAAGAGTATTCCTCTGCACGCACTATCTGAATATCAACCAGCTTAATCACCAATGCGATGAAAAAGATTAGGATAGATATTATAACTATTAATGCGCGCGAGTTATTCATACTTCTCTTTTAAAGTCTCGTTAATTTCTTCAAGTTTGTTACTATCATATTTTATTATGAAAGCAGGCTCGATATTTCTGATCAAACCAAGCTCAGATTTGGCTACGGCAACAATTCTTTCTTCAGCAGTTACAGTTTGATATTCGGCCGTAAGTTTAATTTTTCTTTGACTCTCTGTTTTATAAGTTTTTTCTGCTTTGTCTTTCTGCAAAAGAAATTGTTCATACTTAAGTTTTAAACCGATGGTAACAAGCGCAAACACTGTTACAATTAGTAAAAGTGTTATTAGTAGAAAAATTGTCGGCTTAGAACTTTTCTTCATATTCTTTCAGCAGCCCTTAGTTTTGCACTTCTTGCTCTATAGTTATTTCTAATTTCTTCATCAGTTGGTAAAAGTGGTTTTCTATTAATTAATTTTAATCGCGCTTCTCTTTTAATTAACCCTAGAGGATCTTCTTTTGGACTTAAGTTCACAATAGTTTCTGCTTTGAAAAAATCTTTTACAATTCTGTCTTCCAGCGAATGATAAGATATTACAACTATGCGTCCGCCTTTTTTTAATACTTTAAGTGAATTTTCAAGAAACAGTTTAAGATTACCTAATTCATCATTTACATAAATTCTAAGTGCTTGAAATATTCTTGATAAAGTTTTTCGTTGAAAATTTTGCGGAACTAATTCACTAATAATTGAAACTAACTGACCTGTTGTTTCAATTTTTTTTGATGCACGTTTTTCTACAATTGTTTTTGAGATCTTTCTTGAGTTCTTCTCTTCGCCATATTGGTAAAAAACATTTGCAAGATCTTCTTCGGTAAAAGTATTAATAATATCAGCAGCAGTTATATTTTTAGATTTATCCATTCGCAAATCAAGAATCGCATCACTACGATAAGTAAACCCGGAAACCGGATTATCCAATTGAAATGATGATACTCCTAAATCAGCAAGTACACCATCATAGTTTTGTATTGATTCTATTTTTGCAATCACATCTATATAAGAGAAATTAAAATTATATAAACTAACTTCAAACTCTTTAGCAAACTTTTTTCTTGAATACTCAAATGCATCTGTATCTACATCAGAGGCAATAAGACGACCATCATTATTTAACCTCTTCAGGATTTCACTTGAGTGTCCCGCAAAACCTAATGTTGCATCAAAGTAAATTCCAGAACGATCAGTAATTAAAAGGTCCAAGCTTTCTTTAAGCATCACAGGAACATGATGCTCACTCATTTAGACGCCATAACTTTTGCTGCAATCTCTTCATAGGTTTGCGGAGATTGCAGTAAGTACTCTTCATAAATTTTTGGATTCCAAACTTCTATTTTCTTAAGAGCACCAAGTATCAAAACTTCTTTTTCAATTTTTGCATAAGTAATAAGTGTTGATGGAATCATAATTCTTGATTGACCATCCATAACATCTTCAGCGGCAAATTGAACAAACATTCTTATGAATCTTGCATCATCAGGTTGGAAGGAGTTCAAGTTTAAAAGTGATTCTTCAATCTTCTGCCATTCATCCAAAGGATACAAATCGATACAATTGGATAGACCTCTCGTCATCACAAATGTTTCGTTTGCATCAGCAGAAATATGCTTTCTAAGTTTAGCCGGAATCGCAATCCGACCTTTAGAATCTATTGAATATGTAAATTGACCTCTAAACATTCTCTCTCTTATTTGGGATAATTCCACATTTTTCCCCACTACAACCCAAAATAATGGAAAAATTTAACTAAAGTCAAGAAAAACTTAAAAAATATTTACAAAAAAATTATTTGCTTTGGTTAACCATCAGGGATAGTATTTCAGGTTTTGAGCAGATAGTTCTGGAATAGAGGTCTTGAATTGAATAACATTGTACCTATGGCTGAATTATTCTTTCAATTATTTATACCAGTCATTAAAATTTTTTAAAGATCCGAATTACCATAAATAACATAATAAATATTGACTGGTAATTATTCAACCAATTTCTGAATGAGAAGAAAACAAAACACTTTATAAGCCTAATGCTGCCTTCGCCGTATTGAATTGTTCAGTTCTAATATAAATAATATATCCAAACCCACCATTTCCATCAGTAACAGCAGAAGAAGAAACAACATTAACTCCATAATCATATAACTTTTTATGAATCTCTGTCAGCGCGCCCAATTCATCAGTGCCTTGCACTAACAACGCAGGTACCGGTCCATGAATTACTAATGATGCTCTTTTAGCTTCAGCTTTTAGTTTACTCGAATCCTCAGGGAATAATGTAAACTGTGTATTTAACAATCCGCTAGGAACGGCGGTAAAGGCAAGCAGATTAACTCCGACCTCTGCTAACAACGCAAGCAGTTTGTATGATTCACCGGGCAGATCTTCAACAGTACAATAAAAATATTCTACTGTTTTTGCTTTATTTGGCATTTTACTCTCCTGTAGGTTTTAGAATTTTATTATAGACTTATAAAAGTTCCTGATTAAAAATCATTTAGTTAGAAATATTCAGAGGCGCATAACATTTAATTATTCAACTCTATCCTTTTAAAGATAATGTAATGCTCTCCGTAATTAATTGGTCTTGTAAACTCACCCTCCTTTAACTGACTTAATTCAAAACTGATCTCTTCAGAGTAATGTTTGACATTTACATTACCAATAAATCCATTCTTGATTCTTGAATCACTTGTAGAATAATTTTGAACTAATAATGAAAAGTCCGCACCATAAAGTAACGCTTGATAAACTGAATCTGCAGCTTCACTATTATCAAGTTGAATTTCTGCAATCGAAAATATCATTGGTTCAGCAAAAACAACTCTAATTTTTCTGCTTATAAGAAGTTTAATTGGATGCCCATCATAAATGGCAGGGCTGTATTTCCATTTAAGCAAAGAAAGTTCGGCAAGTGAATCCCACACAGCATCACCGCTGCTTGTTAAAAGCTTCGCTCTTTCAACATCTCCATGTATATTGATTTGCATATCACAATAAAACTCGAAATAGTTACTGAATGTCGATTGCCTTAATGGTGGTAATTCAGATTGCTTTAATAACTTTGGCTGGATAAGATTTGCTTCTTCGGGTTGAAATACTGTACAGCCCGAGGTAATAAAGAAAAGACAAACAAAAAAAATCTTTTTCATTTTATACCTCTCTAAATGTAAGGCACTAAACCCAGCTTAAATAATTTTTATTTAAGAGAGTTAGGATTACGATCAGAATTTGAGATTGATTACAAATTCTCTACCTGTAATTAGCAATTAATTTTTGCCATTGTCAACAACTATCGCAATTTGATTAACAAGTAAAAAAAGGAATGCTGTAAAAGTTCTTCTAATTTTAAATTTGAAATGTAAAAATAAAATCTTTTAGATATGAAAAGAGCCAACTGCCGGAATCGAACCGGCGACCTACTCATTACGAATGAGTTGCTCTACCAGCTGAGCTAAGTTGGCTTATAAAATACTATTCTTGATGAGAAAGAAGAAGGCGAAGACATAACTCTTCGCCTCTTAAAATAAA